>JBDVXS010000163.1:0-9537 GCA_039964305.1 Hyphomicrobiales bacterium | reverse complement strand
ATCGTTGTTCCAATTTACAACGAAGAACAAAATATCAAACCACTTTTGGCGCGGCTTAATCCTGTTATGGAACAAATCGGCCTGCCGTATGAAGTGATTTTGGTAGACGATGGAAGCAAAGACCGCAGCGCGGAAACGGCAGCAGAAGCAGCGCGTGAATACGAGCAAGTGAAACTGGTTTGTTTCAGCCGCAACTTTGGCAAAGAAGCAGCCCTTAATGCAGGCCTTGCCCATGCAACAGGTGATGCCGTCATCCAGCTTGACGCAGACCTTCAACATCCGCCTGAAATCATTTTTGATTTTATCCGCGAATGGCAAGAAGGCGGCGAGATCGTCTTTGGTGCACGTCGTTCTCGCGAAAGCGAAACCTTTATGCGCCGCATCCTTGCCAAAAGCTTTTACCGCGTCTTCTCCGCTATTTCCGATGTGAAATTAATGGAAGGCTTAGGAGACTTTCTCCTGCTTGACCGCAAAGTAGTCGATGCCATTCTTTCTCTGCCTGAGCGCGAACGCTTCACCAAAGGCCTTTATGCTTGGGTTGGATTTAAACGACAGGCCGTTCCGTTTGAAGTGGCCCCACGCGCGGCTGGCCAATCTGGCTGGAGCATTTTTAAGCTGTTCCGCTTCGCGATGAATGCGATTACGTCATTCGGCTCTATTCCGCTTAAAGTCTGGAGCTATCTCGGGCTTGTTCTGGCGCTCTCTTCACTCGCTTATGCTGGCGTTATCCTGTTTGATAAAGTCTTCTACGGCAGCGATGTTAGAGGCTATCCAGCACTTATGGCTGCGGTTTGCTTCTTCTCAGGTGTTCAGCTTTTGGGCCTTGGCATTTTTGGCGAATATCTAAGCCGCGTTATGGCTGAGGTGAAACAACGTCCACTTTATCTGGTTCAAGAAAAAGTTGGCTTTGATGATGGCGACAAAACCGAGCGTGAACCTACTCTATTTGATAGAATAGCTTCTTAGCGCCCTTTGATTTTATGAAAAGCCAACAATATGCTGCACCGTAACAGCACTGCTGTCTCGTTCAGCCTCTTTGCACTTGTTGTATTGTGGTTCATCTTCATCATGCCGTGGGCCGTTGATGGCAAAGTCATCCCCTATGACGCGAAGAATCATTTTTATGCAATGATCCGCTTTGTCGCGGCAAGTTATCACAGCGGCGACAGTCTATCGTGGAGCCCGTTCCATTTTGGCGGCTTCCCAATGATATCAGACCCGCAGTCGGTGATTTTTACGCCGTCCTTGTGGCTCCCTATATTCATCTCAGCCACACCATCCATGTTCTTAGTGGATATCACCCATCTTGCGCATTTGTTGGTAATAGGTTGCGCGATCTTTGGCTTTTGCTGGTCACGCGGATGGCACCCCATCGCCGCATTGCTTACAGCTCTTACAGTGATGTTTAGCGGCGCAGTGGTCATTCGTCTTGAGCATGTTTTAATGACAGTCAGCTTCATGTGGTTGAGCGTTGCGCTCTGGCGGCTTGATGTTTTGATAAGAAACGGCGGGCTCATTAGCGGGCTTTTATTCGGTGCACCGCTGGCTCTCATGTTGATTGACCGCGACCATGTTGCAATGCTTGGTGCTTGGTTCTTGTTTGTCTATTGGCTCTGTCAGGTACTGCCTGACTGGCGACAAAACGGCTTTAAACCTGTCTTTGCTCAGCACTATCCAGTATTGGTTGGCGGTGTTCTTGCGCTTTTGGTCATGGTAATTCCACTGCTGCTTCTCATTCAACTAGCCAATATGAGCAACCGCCCAAGCTTCACACTTCTCGCTGCAAGTTGGCAGTCGCTTCAGCCTGTCTCCATGATTTCATTTATCTTCCCAGAATATTTTGGATCCCTTGTAAAGTCAGGGGAATATTGGGGGCCTGCAAGTAAAGCTTGGGGCGTGAAGGATTTAAAAATTCATCGTGGTATGCAGCATTTGTACTCAGGTGTTTTACCACTTGCCGTCATCTTGTGGTTTGGCCTTGCAAAAGGACGACTGTTGGTTTCAGGCGGTCGATATTTCTTAGCCTTCAGCCTTATCATGCTGCTTTACGCACTCGGTCGCTTCACCCCGTTTTTCGCGTTTCTTTATGAGTATATCCCAGGCTTCGATCTCTTCCGTCGCCCTTCTGATGCAATCTTTATATTCTCGCTCGCAATCAGCCTATATGCTGGCACTCTCATCAATGACGCCCTGAAGGGTGCACCAACCCGATGGAACAAGGTTGGCATCACTGTCGCGATCTTGCTTTTATCCGTCCCCATTTTGGGCGGCTTTTATCTTGCCCATTCGTTTGAACGGTTAACTGACTTCTTTTCAAGTCTCGCCATTTTCCTTGGATTTGGTGTGTTGATGATCGCCGCCCTCGTGTTGATGGTAAAGAACAACAAAGCGCAGTTTTTAGCGTTTAGCTGCCTTGGTTTACTGGTCAGCGCTGACTTGATTTTCCACTCAACAGGATTGAGGGGAAATGCTCGCCCAGCCGACTATTATGCTCAACAAGCACGCGGCACAGATGAACCGCTCTTCAACAAGCTGCAACAACTCCTCGCCAAACCAGATCCAAGCGGTGTGCCATGGCGGATTGAAACCATCGGCCTTGGCCCGGCTGTGCAGAATATTGGGCAAGTAACGGGCTTTCATGATCTGCTTGGCTATAATCCAATTCGTCTTGCTGCTTTTGAAGAAAAAATCGCCCCGAACATGCAAAACAATGCGCCACGTCGCAGGAATTTTGGCCGTGAGATGGTGAGTTATGACAGTCCGCTCACCCATCAATTAGGTCTTAAATACATCGTATCATCCGTGCCCTTGGCGAAGCTTGATAAGAAGCTGAAAGCGGGAACCTTCAATAAGATCGCTGAGATCAAACTGATTGATCGATCAGCCTTCATCTATGAAAATCCACATGCTGAAGCACGGGCCATCTTCCAAGACAAAGCGGGCAACACCTCCCCTGCAAAAGTTACACACTACGCCAATGATGAAGTTCGTATCAGTGTAACAGCAGCAAACGCTGGCGTTTTGATTTTGCGTGATTTTGCTTATCCAGCATGGAAGGTCACAGTGAATGGGACGCCTGCTGAGTTAAAAACCCATAATGGTATCTTCCGCTCTGTTGCCTTGAAGCAAGGCGACAATGATGTGGTGTTTTCATTCAAGCCACTAAGCGTTGAAAACCTGAAAGCTGCCATCTCTTCGCTGTTGGAAGAAGATAAGCCATGAAGCAACCTAGCCAGCTCATGAAATTTTTGGTGGTGGGTGGCCTCTCGACACTCTTCCAATACGCCATTTTAATCGGATTGGTTGAGCTTTTTCGCACTGACCCCGTGATTGCGAGCGGTATTGGCGCATTCTTTGGGGCCGTTTTGAATTATTTTTTGAACAAAACCGCCACGTTCGAATCAACAGCGAAACACAAAACCACCCTGCCGCGATTTATTCTGGTTGCCGCAATTGCAATTGGGCTTAATGCGTTTTTGATGGCGCTTTTCACTAAGTTCCTCGGTGTCGCTTATATCCCAGCCCAAATCATTACCACTGGCCTGATAATCTTCTTTACCTATAACGCCAATCGTACCTGGACATTTAAACAATAGCGCGGCGATTAATGGCCCAATGGTTGACACACACGGACAGTTGGCTTTCATGGGGGACAAAAGTTTTTCAGGAGCCTTTCGTTGACAACCCTGCTTATTCACCATGATGCGTTTTCAAACCACGTAACACCGACAGGGCATCCTGAACGTGTTGATCGCATTTTGACTGTCAACGATACACTGGCTGATGCCAACTTTAGTGCTCTAAAGCGAGAAACTGCCCCGCTTGGGAGTGCTGAGAAAGCAGCTCTTTGCCATCCAGAAGAATATATTCGGACCCTTGATAACAATAGTCCTGAAGACGATATCGTTCAAATTGACGGCGACACCTATATGTCGCCAGGCAGCATGGAGGCTGCCTACCGCGCGCTTGGTGGGATTTGCAGAGCCGTGGATGTGGTGATGGACGGCGACGCAGACAATGCTTTTTGCGCCATGCGCCCCCCTGGTCACCATGCTGAAATAGCGACTGCCATGGGTTTTTGCCTGTTTAATACCGTCGCAATTGCCGCAAGACATGCACAAGAAAAATATGGGCTTGAGCGGGTTGCAATCGTCGATTTTGACGTACACCACGGCAATGGCACACAGGATATTTTCTGGAATGACCCCTCCGTGCTGTTTTGCTCTACCCACCAAATGCCACTTTTCCCTGGTTCAGGGCATGAGAAAGAAACTGGCGAGCATAACAATATATGCAATACACCGCTTCGCTCAGGCGACGATTTTGAAATGTTCAAAGACGCAATGGATGAACGCGTTTTGCCTGCGATTGAAAATTTCTCGCCAGATTTGATTTTGATTTCAGCTGGATTTGACGCTCACCGTCTCGATCCTTTGGCCAATATTAATTTAGAAGCAGATGATTTTCAGTGGGCAACTGGTAAAATTATGGAATTGGCGGGGCGCTTCTGCAACAATCGCGTGGTGAGTACGTTAGAAGGCGGCTACGACCTTGAAGGTCTGGGCACTTCTGTTAGCGCTCATGTTAAAACACTAATGGCCGGATAAAGATCATGACGGATGCAAACGCTATTCCAGAAGACATTGCAGCTCTTCCCTTCGAACAGGCTCTTAAAGAACTTGAGGGCATTGTCGGCCAGTTGGAACAAGGCTCCGTGGACCTTGAGCAATCCATCAAAATCTATGAACGCGGCGAAGCGCTGAAAAAGCATTGTGAAAAGTTGCTGTCGCAAGCCGAACGTAAAATCGAAACAATTCGCCTGTCATCAAGTGGCAATGCGGAAGGCGTTGAATAGCGCTGCTATCAAGAACTGTTGAGACACGTTCCGCTGGACTTAAGACAACAACCGTGTTTATACACTTGGAAAAAGAACCAATAGGCGCGAAACCCTGAAGTTTGAAATGTTCTAGAAGCAAGTCTGTGGCCCCTAAAGTTGCTAAAATGCAATATTGAGTCACGGGGTTGGTATTCTAGCCGGATTTCAATCACAAATAGTAGAACACCCTTGTTAAGCTAAGGATTTCCTCTATTTTGTGCCAACGATTGAACAATGAATGGACACATAGCTGATCATGTCTTCAAATAACCCGATCCATAAACCAGACACGCCACTGCTCGACACTGTCAATGTGCCTGCAGATTTGCGCAAACTACCTGACAGCGACTTGCGCCAACTGGCGGATGAATTACGACAGGAAGTCATTAGCGCGGTTTCTGTGACCGGCGGTCACCTTGGCTCTGGTTTGGGCGTGGTTGAATTGACCGTTGCGCTTCATCACGTGTTCAACACGCCAGACGACCGTATTATCTGGGATGTGGGCCACCAATGTTACCCGCACAAAGTGCTAACGGGTCGTCGTGATCGCATTCGCACACTTCGCCAGCCAGATGGCCTTTCAGGTTTTACAAAACGGGCTGAGAGTGAATATGACCCGTTTGGTGCGGCTCACTCGTCCACGTCAATTTCTGCGGGCCTCGGCATGGCTGTTGCGCGTGACCTTTCTGGCGGCAAAAACAATGTCGTCTCCATCATTGGTGATGGCTCAATGTCTGCGGGCATGGCCTATGAAGCAATGAACAATGCAGGCTCAATTGATGCACGTCAGATCGTTATTTTGAACGACAACGAAATGTCTATTGCGCCACCTGTAGGCGCGATGAGTGCTTATTTGGCTCGTCTTGTTTCTGGCAAAACATACCGCTCAATGCGTGAGACTGCGAAACAACTTGCGGAAAACCTGCCAAAGTTCTTGCAGCGCAAAGCAGCGCAAGCAGAAGAATATGCCCGCAGCTTCGCAGCTGGCGGTGGCACAATGTTTGAAGAACTTGGGTTCTTCTATGTCGGTCCAATTGATGGTCACAACCTTGACCACCTTCTGCCTGTTCTTCGCAATGTGCGTGACAGCAAAGAAGGCCCAATCCTTGTTCATGTGGTAACGCAAAAGGGCAAGGGCTACGAATATGCTGAAAGCTCGTCTGATAAGTACCACGGCGTCTCAAAATTCGACGTGATTACAGGCGCACAGGTTAAAGCAAAATCCAACGCGCCAAGCTACACCAAAGTATTCGGCACATCACTGATTGATGAAGCCAGCCGCGATGACAAAATTGTTGGCATTACCGCCGCTATGCCATCAGGCACTGGCATTGATGCGTTCGGTAGCGCGTTCCCTGAACGCACCTTTGATGTTGGCATTGCAGAACAACACGCCGTTACATTTGCAGCGGGCATGGCGACAGAAGGCTACAAGCCATTTTGTGCGATTTATTCGACATTCCTGCAACGCGCTTATGACCAAGTGGTGCATGATGTAGCAATCCAAAGCCTGCCTGTTCGCTTCGCGATTGACCGTGCTGGCTTTGTTGGTGCGGATGGTTCAACCCATGCGGGTTCATTCGATACAACTTACCTTGCAACGTTGCCAAACATGGTTGTGATGGCTCCTTCAGATGAAGCAGAGCTTATGCATATGGTTGCAACAGCAGCAGCGCTTAATGACAGACCTTGCTCCTTCCGTTACCCACGTGGCGAAGGTGTTGGCGTTGAAATGCCAGAGCGCGGCGAAGTTCTTGAGATCGGCAAAGGCCGTGTCATGAAAGAAGGCAACCGCGTTGCCCTCCTAAGCTTCGGTAGTTCCTTGAAACATGCCCTGCAAGCAGCAGAAGATTTGGATAGCCAAGGGCTTTCTACAACGGTTGCTGATGCGCGTTTTGCTAAACCACTTGATGGCGATTTGATCGCTGATCTAGCAAACAACCATGATGTACTGATCACCATTGAAGAAGGTGCTGTTGGTGGCTTTGGTAGCCATGTCATGCAACACCTCACAGACAATGGCCTACTAGATGGCAGCAACTTGCGTGTTCGCTCAATGGTTATGCCGGATGTGTTTGTGGATCAAGACAAGCCAGAAGTTATGCTTTCAGGCGCTGGCCTTGATAAAATCGGCATTGTGAAAAAAGTGTTCGAAGCTTTGGGCCAAGAAATGCCTGCAGAAGCAGACGGAACGCTAACTGCCTAGTTGGGCTAAGCCGGACAAACAATACAATCTATTTGAAAACGCCATTTGCGACTGCATGTGGCGTTTTTTGTTATTGACAGAATTGCGAAATGGGCGCAAATCGGAATCTAGTGATTTTCTTGTATCGACGCATTTTCAAGTCGAGCAAGGCCCTATTTCGAGACATAAAAATGGCTGCTCTAATTGCTCCAGTATCAGCGTTATTGCTGTCCGTTGCCTTCTTAATGATGGGGCATGGGCTGCAAACGACTATTTTGCCAATCCGTGCGGAGATGGAAGCCTTTAGCGGCAGCGCTATTGGTATCATGTCATCCATGTTCTTCGTGGGTGTTGTGGGGGGCGGGTTACTCTCGCCCTATATTATCGTGCGCGCAGGCCATATTCGCGCCTTTGCGGCCCTCATCTCGTTGGGTTCAGCCGCCGCACTCATCCATCCTCTTGTGATAGACACTTGGTTGTGGAGCTTTAGCCGCATGATTACAGGCTTTTGTGTCTCTGCGACTTATTTGATCTTTGAAAGCTGGCTAAACGAGCGAGCCACTAATTCGACCCGTGGGCTTGTCATGTCCACTTATACGATTGTTGTCTACACAGGCATTATGATCGGGCAACTTTCCACCATTTGGCTGGATATTTCAGGCTTTCAGGCTTTCGTTGTTTCATCGATCGCCCTTTCTATCGCCGTCATTCCAGTTGCGCTCACCAAAAGCGCGCAACCCGCCCCTATCGCCTTGGTGCGCTTTCGGCCTTTGAAACTGTACCAAACATCACCAGCCGCGATTATCTCCATTGTTTTTGTGGGCATGGCCATTGGTGCGCTCTTCTCTCTGCTCCCTCTGTTTGGTTCGCAAACGGGCATGAATTCTGGATTGATCCCGGTCCTTGCTGGTTCTTTGATGTTTGGCGGATTGCTTCTTCAATATCCCCTTGGCCGAATGTCAGACAAAGTAGATCGACGCTTTGTTCTGATCGTCGGTGGCATTGGTACAATTATTGTGTGCCTTGTCTTGGTCTATGGAGACTTTGAACACCCCTATATACTCATTGGACTGACAGCCCTGCTGGGCGGCCTCTTGCAACCGCTTTATTCCATCGCAGCAGCCCACGCCTACGACTACACAGAGACCGAAGACATGCTGGAAACAGCGGCAGGGATTTTGTTGGCCTATGGTATCGGCTCCATCTTTGGTCCGACCTTAGCCACCACAATGATGGAATATCACGGGCCAACAGGCCTCTTCTTAATGGTCGCTATTGCCCTTTCCATTTTAACGATCTTCCTCTTACTTCGCCTAACCCGCCGTGATGCGCTGGCAACTGAGGACAAAGATGACTATGATTTGGCATCGGCAGCTCCTATTGGTGGCGTTATCGCGCCAGACCTTTATGAAGGGGATGATGATTATGTTCTTGTTCCAGAAGAATATGAGCCAGAAGCTGAAGCCGATGAAGAGACAACAGCTGAAACACCTTACTCAGATAGCGAACAAAACGAGGGTACAGATTGAGCGATAATGGCGAACTACAGCCCTTTGCCCGGCTAGATCAATTAATGGTCGAACGGGGGATTGCCCAAAGCCGTTCACGCGCAGCCGATGCTGTTTCGCGTGGCACTGTTATGGTCGATGGAGAAAAAGCACTAAAGCCTGCTCAAAAGATCGCCCCCTCCTCTAAGATCACGATTGACGATCCTGCCAGTGAGTACGTTTCCCGCGCAGCCCTCAAACTTATCAACGCTCTCGATGAGTTTAACTTTGATCCATCCGACTGTATTTGCCTCGATATTGGCTGTTCAACAGGCGGCTTTACGCAAGTTCTAGCTAAGCGCGGCGCATCTCATATTTTCGCTGTTGATGTGGGGCACGATCAATTCCATCCCTCACTTAGCGAATATGAGAACGTCACCTTGCACGAAGGCCTTAATATTCGAGACTTGGAAGCTCAACACGTGACGCTCGAGGGGCATTTAGAACCAGCAATTGGCGGCATTGTTTGCGATGTAAGTTTCATCTCGTTGAAACTTGCCCTACCCGCAGCACTCAAACTTGCAAGTAACGGCACATGGGCTGCTATCCTCGTCAAACCACAATTTGAAGTGGGCAAAGAAGGCGTCGGCAGAGGCGGGATTGTGCGCGAAGAAGGCGCTTCTCAAAAAGTTGCCGAAGAAATTGCTGATTGGCTCGCGCAAATTGAAGGCTGGGAGGTGACAGGCTTGGTTCAATGCCCCATTACTGGCGGCGACGGAAACCAAGAATATATGCTAGGCGCTCGCTTTAGCGGTTAAGGAATAAAATGGCACGCGGACGGCGGCAATTTAAAAAACCGAAGAAGAAGACACCCGAACCAGTTCGCGGCACTTATACCATCAAAGGCCTTGCCCATCGTGGTGATGGCATCGCTATGGATGGCGATCGGTCAATTTTTATCTCACATACGTTGACAGGTGAAACGGTTG
>JBDVXS010000162.1:0-6998 GCA_039964305.1 Hyphomicrobiales bacterium | reverse complement strand
TCTATCTCCGTCGTCGACCACTTGATGCGGGATAAGGGTTGGGAATTTTCAGATAATGAAGGGGCCATTTTGGACCCTTTGTTTGGCGCGAAAACGATGGCTGATATTTATGTAAAAGCGGACCCCAAGTTCACGGGCCGCGTAACTGTTCCTGTCTTGTGGGATAAGGAAACCAGCACGATTGTCTCCAATGAATCATCAGAAATCATCCGCATGATCAATGATGGCTTTCGCGATCTGTCAGCCCTAAACCATGATTTTTATCCAGCCTCGATGCGCGGTGAAATCGATGCGGTGAATGAGAAGATTTATCACGCAATCAACAATGGTGTTTACAAGTCTGGTTTTGCGACAACCCAGCGCGCCTATGATGAGGCAGTGACAACGTTGTTTGAGGCATTGGACTTTGTGGAAAACTTGCTGGTGAAGCAAAGCTATGTGGCTGGTGATGTTTTGACGGAGGCAGATTGGCGACTTTTCACCACGCTGGTGCGCTTTGATCCTGTTTATGTCGGGCATTTTAAATGCAACCTCAAACGGATTGAAGATTATCCCAATCTTTCCAATTATTTGCGGGCGCTCTATCAGGTGAATGGTGTGGCTGAGACGGTCAATATGGATCATATCAAACGTCATTATTACGAGAGCCATGCAACGGTAAACCCGACTGCGATCGTTCCCAAGGGGCCAGAAATGGACTTATTATCCCCGCATAACCGCCCCGTGATAACCCTTGTGTGATCAGGCTTTATGTTCAAAACCACTAAAATCTGGTAGTTTAAGCCCCAAGATTTGAGGAGGAATGTTTGATGTTGACGAGATTATTGATTGTTGGTGCTGCTTTTCTGTCGCTTGCAATTGGTGCTCATGCCCAAGAAGTGAAACCTTTAGAGGGGCAAGCGAGAGCTAACAGCATTCAAGAACAACGCGTTAAAGAGCTTGAGGGGTTGCGCGAAGAGATTGCGCTGGCTCATCACAAGGATAAGCTTGTTGAGCGCGAGCGGCTTTATAAAATTTTGAAATCGGCAAAGAGCGAAGCGGGCGGGCGATATGTTGCTGATTCAATTTGGCGCAATTGGATGGATAGCGCACCAAATTCTGAAGTTGCTGATTTGGTGGCGCAAGCTATGGAGCGTCGCCGTTGGTATGATTATGATAATGCCTTGGAAATTCTCAATCAGGTTGTCGAAAAAGCGCCTGAATATTCCGAGGGCTATAATCAGCGGGCTTACATCTTGTTCTTGCAGGAAAAGTTTGATGCTTCGCTTGAAGACACCGACAAAGCGATTGAGTTAGAGCCTAAACATTTTGCGGCCCTTTCGGGTAAAGCGCGTATTTTGTTCCATCAAGGTCGCCATGTGCTTGCGCAAAAAGTGTTGCAGCAAGCCGTTGAAATTCATCCGTGGATTTATGAGCGCTTCTTGCTTGTTCAAACGCCGGAATCTGGATCGGAACCTGCTGAAATTAAACGGAACAGCGACGAGCTTTAGGCTTACCAATAATCGCTGAAAGGTCCGCCAGCTTCATGTTCTGCCAGCCGACGCTTGGTGGCGTCGGTTGTGCCATCTGGTAGATCATTTAACGCGAAGAACTCGGCGGCTATAATCTCATGGTTCGGCAAGTTGGGTTTGTTATCTTGCCGCCAATTGGGGCAGTGATAAAGGGCAACATGGTCACGCTTTGAGGCTTTGCGATTTTGATAGACGGCGAGCATCTTCGCTTTCTCCGTCAGCGTTACGCCTGCCTCTTCCATCAGCTCTTTTTCAAGGGCTTGATATAGTGTTTCACCCCATTCAACGCCACCGCCTGGTAAATACCAACCCGGCACATAAGTGTGTTTGACAAGCAGCACAGAACCGTCTTCTTTTTGCACAATGGCACGCACGCCAAGTGTGTGCGATCGGCGGATGAGGTGGACGTAGTGCATGATGCGTGCGATGAGAGACTTCATGAACTTATCTTGCCTGACATATTAAGCGAAATCTAGCGACTGTGACCTTTACCCTCGCCCATTTTTCTGACCCGCATATTGGCCCGTTGCCACAGCCAACTTTTGGTGAGCTGTTGTCAAAACGGATTACGGGCTATTTAAACTATCGGCGCAATCGCAAAGCGACCATGACGTCTGGTTCGCTTGATTTATTGCTGACTGATTTGAAAAGCCATAATCCTGACCATGTGGCGCTCACAGGGGACGTGGTGAATATCGCCTTAGAGTGGGAATTTTTGCAGGCTGCCGACTGGCTTAAAACTGTTGGGTCATCAGATCGCGTTTCGCTTATTCTGGGTAACCATGATGCTTATGTGCCGAGTGCTTTGGCGATGGCTGAAAAGCACTGGCGGCCTTATCTTCTTGGTGATGATGCAACAACTGACAGGGTCGAATTCCCCTATGTAAGACAGCGCGGGCGGGTGAAAATCATTGCGCTTTCAACGGGTGTTCCAACGGCTCCCTTTATGGCGACAGGTCGTTTAGGGCGTGAACAAATTTCAAAGGCTGAAGCTATGTTGAAGGCAGCCCTTGAGGAGGATTGCTTCCGTGTGGTGTTGATCCATCATCCACCCTTTGTTGAAAAGGGCAGGTGGTACAAACGGCTGACAGATTATGAGGCATTCAACGCCATGATTGAACGGGCGGGGGCTGAGCTTGTTTTGCACGGCCATACGCATCGGCGAAATGTCATGTATTTGGATGGGCCGACAGCAAAGGTTCCTGTCGTCGGTGTTCCCTCAGCTGCCAGCGGGTTAGAGGGCAAGCATGAGCCGGGGCGCTATAATCTTTATGAGATTGATGCGGATGAGAATGGAAAATGGCGCTGTGAACAGATCGAGCGGGGCATCACCCAAAACGGCATTGAAGAACTTGCCCGCCGCACGCTTTAGCCAAATGTCTTGGCAATAAATTCTGAAATTTCTTCGCGGTTCCAAGCATAGATCAATAGGCCAAGCGCGCCGACAATCGTGCCGATGATAAACCAAATGAAATTTCGTAACGGGCTTGGTCTGACCACCACAATCGGGTCAACTTGGCGCTCTTCCGTTTCAGCAAGAGTATCCAAATCGTCGGCTTCATCAAGCGATGCTGATTTAATGACATTCGCTGTTTGAACGTGATTGGCATCGTTCAGGGCAAGCTTGAACAACTCCGTATCAGCAATAAAAGTGTCGTCGTCTATTAAGGCTGCTGGTTGTTTTGGCTTTGGTTTATTTGCATTATCAAGCGTCGTTTTGGAGCGTTCCCATTCGGCCAATCGCTCGGCTATATATTGAACGGTCGCATCGCCGACGGTTTTGCGGTCTTCGCTCTCGCATAGCAACACACGGCCAGCGCGTGTTTCTTTGAGCATACGGTAATTGCCGGTTTCATCGGCCAAGGTGATGAAGGTCGTCGCATCAACCCAAAGCCGTGCTGGCTCTTTGCCTGAAATGCGGAAATCGAAAAAATGGGCATCGTATGGAATGTCATTAATGACATCGCTAAGGTCACCGCGTAGCGCCAACAATGCATCGCGTTTTAGCTGAGCAAACCCAACTTTTGAATTTTCCTCGCGCTCTCGCACAAGCCGCATAGTTTCTTCCAGACGGCCTGTCTCGTCGTTCTGTGATGAATTGGTTTTCATTGACTGAACTAATGAAACGCATGAATTCCAAGTAGCGTTCCATATCTCCCCTGTTTTTCTTGTCGCAACCTTGGCATGAAAGCTCAAGCTGTATCGCGTTAATTGCTTAACAGCCAATATTTGCTCGAGACTAGATTTGACTAAAACCCTAAACCGTCCCGAAAATCACCCGTCCAACCAAGGCATCGCGCTTGTAGACATCGTTATAAAAGGCTGGCACTCCATTATTTTCACCTAGACGGTGAAGTAAGGCAAGTGAACTGGTATTGCCTTTTTCAAATTAATGCAGGTGCGTGTCTTACTTCAACAAAGCAGCAAGATTTTCGCCTGTATCAGCTTTTGAGAAGAGGGTTGCCCAAAGAGCGAAAGCGAATGGAACTGCGAGAGCTTTAAGTCCGCGGCCTGCTTGATAAAGCGAATGCTGAGATGGTGATTTATCCATACTCTTCATTCCAATCACAATCTTTCCCCTCTTTATTGCATTGTATTGCGAAAGCAGTGTTTGCGCCTAGTTCAAATTAGATAGTTGTCACGCAAGACTGCGTTTTCGTGATGTGAAAGCCATTGCGTTTTTGGCATCCTCACGCCATATCAGAACAAATATACAAAAAGGACATGAACGCAGGATGAGTAACGATAACGCGCAAGCTGCCCCTTCCACTGTGCCGGTTACAGTTTTGACTGGATATTTGGGAGCGGGGAAAACCACTTTGCTCAATCGAATACTGAGTGAAGAGCATGGCAAAAAATATGCGGTCATTGTCAACGAGTTTGGTGAGATTGGTATCGACAATGATTTGGTTGTTGATACGGATGAAGAAATTTTCGAGATGAACAATGGCTGTGTGTGCTGCACGGTGCGTGGTGATTTGATCCGTATCTTGAATGGCTTGATGAAGCGGGTCGGTGGTTTTGATGGTATTTTGATTGAAACAACGGGCCTCGCTGATCCAGCCCCCGTCGCGCAAACCTTTTTTATGGATGATGACGTAAGAGCCAAAACGCATCTTGATGCCGTGGTGACGGTCGTTGATGGTAAGCACATTGCTGCCCGCCTAAAAGATGCACCAGAAGCGAGAGAGCAGATTGCCTTTGCTGATGTGATTTTGCTGAATAAGACGGATTTGTTGAATGATGATCAGCTTGGCGAGGTTGAACAATCGATCCGCGCGATCAATCCATATGCCGTCCTTCATCATACCGTTAAAAGCGATGTTGCGCTTGATGAGGTTTTAGATCGTGGGGCATTCAATCTCGACCGAGTGTTGGAAGTTGAACCATCCTTCTTGAGTGATGGGCATAATCACGATCACAATCATGGGCATCACCATCATCATGGTCGTCATGCTGGTGATATGGGCAGTGTCTCACTAAAGACCGACCAACCGATGAATCCGGGTGTATTTTTCCCTTGGGTAAACAGTATCGTTGATGCACTTGGCCCTGATATTCTTCGCACCAAGGGTATTATCTCGTTCAAGGATGATGATGACCGCTATGTACTGCAAGGCATCCATATGATTATCGAAGGCGATAGCCAGCGACCTTGGCGTGAGGGTGAAAAACGTGACAGTCGGCTTGTTTTCATCGGGCGCAATTTGAATGCACAAGAGCTTGAGGCAGGCTTTATGGCTTGTGTTGCCTTATGATGGATTGGGGTTCGACAACGCCATTGATTGAGAGCGCTGGGTGGCTGGAAAATGATCATGTGCATGTGACAGCGGTGAGCGCGCTTGATTATGGCTTTGGATTTGCCTTCGGTGATGGTTCGGTCCTGTTTGCTAATGCCAATGGCGATAAACATAAATTCGCAAGCCATGATGGTGCAGCCCTATGTGCTGCTCCATTGGGCGCGCGTCTGGTTACGGCAGGTGATGATGGGCGGGTTGTTGTAACCGCTATTGATGGTACGCAGACGGTCATTTACGAACAGTTCGGACGCTTCTTTGACCAGCTTGCAACATCGAGCTGGGGTGGAATTGCTTTTGCTGATGGGCGCAAAGTTTTTGCCGTAATACCGGATGCTGCCAATAGTCAGCGAACAATCGAGCGTCGTTATCAAGCGTCTGGTTCGGTCTGTGGATTATGTTTTGCGCCTAAGGGTCGAAAGTTAGCTGCAAGTCGCAACAATGGCGCCAGCGTGTATTGGGTTGGAACAGAGCGCGATACGCCTGATGACTATGAATGGCTTGGCGCGCACGGTCCCATCACATGGTCGCCAAGTGGCGAATTTGTTGTGACGTCGATGCAAGAAAACGCGCTTCATGTGTGGCGTACTGACCATAAGAAACATGGCCGTATGGGAGGGTATCCAACCCGTATTAAAGCCATGTCTTGGAACCCAAAGGGCAATGCTTTGGCAACCTCAGGCTCTAATAATGTGGTTATTTGGCCGTTTGCAACCAAGAATGGCCCAATTGGGCAAGGTGCGGCTCAATGGCCTTTAAACTCCAATGTCGCCTTGTCGCAGCTTAGTTGGCACCCAAAACAAGATGTCATCCTAACAGGTAATTATGAGGGTGATGTCACTTTGGTGCACGAAGATGGCGCAGTGCTCCCTGTGGCTCAAGCACTCGGCAGTGTTGTCACATCCGTTGCATTTTCCAAGGACGGTAAAAGCCTTGCATTTGGGACCGATGAAGGCGCTTATGGCGTGGTTGCGTGCGCTGACCTCTAGGTTCTGGCCCTAGCGGCCTTCACGGTACCACATGCTTGCAAAGGCACCCAGTAGCAGCGCAAGGCCGAGTAGACCTGCAAACAATGGCAGACGATTAACGCCTTTCAAAATTGACGCATCTGTCATTTTTAAACCAAGCCAATCACGACCACCCAAAGTGCGATTATCGCCGCCACCTTTAAGCGCCAAGACGCGTGGAACTCGGTCTGCGGCGCGAATGATGCGACCACCTGTTTCTGCGACCAGTGGTGCAATCAGTTCAGTCGTCGACACCACATCCAAAAACTCTTTCGGGTTTGGCGGACCAATATGGGCGAGTGTTTTTAAATCACCATCAACAATTTCATAAAGGCCCGGTGATGGTGTTTCTAACGTTCCTTGGCGCAGACCTTCATCAACATCCTTCATGGCAAGCTCAATCGTCTCGCCTGTTGGTGTTGTCACTTGAACCGTCGTGGTTGCGTTGCCGCCTGCTTCTTCAGTTGATGGTTCTGCCATTGTTTGGCGTTCGATAACCAAGTCATCGCCTTTAACAAAACCGCGCAATGCTTCTTCTTCAAGGTCTGGTTCTTTCATCAACCAATGGGAGAGGCGTCGCAAGAGTTGCACATGTGGTCCACCGCCTTCGAAACCACGCGCCCATAGCCATGCGTGGTCTGACAGCATCAAGGCAACACGGCCTTCTTCTTCACGGTTTAGAA
>JBDVXS010000161.1:0-3752 GCA_039964305.1 Hyphomicrobiales bacterium | reverse complement strand
CCCCAAATCAGCTACAACTACCCCCACCAAACATTCCAACCCTGAAAGCCCCCCCATGCTCGCCACTTGGTTTGACCGCACATTTTCTGATCTTCGCAATCAGTTTCGCTGGTCGTTTTTACCGCCTCTCATGGTTTATTTCGCGGCGGGTATTCAGGGGCTTACGAGCATTGTTGGGGTGTTTTTTGTTAAAGATTATTTGGGGCTTTCTGCCGAGTTCCTAACCAGCCTCACCTTTTGGACCGTGCTGCCGTGGACGCTGAAAATGCCGCTTGGGCATTTGGTGGATATTATTTGGCGCTGGAAGGCGATCCTCGTTTATTTGGGCGCGAGCCTCTTGGCTGCCAGTCTTTCCATCATGTATGGGCTCATCACATCGCCTGAGGAAATGCGGGCCTATATGCCTGTCGAATATTGGTATGTCTTAAGCACCCTCCTCGCCCCTTGCGGCTATGTTCTGCAAGATGTGGTGGCCGATGGCATGGCCGTGGAAGCTGTGCCTGCAACCGATGATCAAGGCAACGAGATCGACGAGACCCGCCTCAAAGTCCAGCACACCACCATGCAAACACTCGGGCGCATTGCTCTGTTTACAGGGTACGTCTCCGTGGCTCTCGTTAACATCTTCATGTTCGACGGAATTGAGCAAAAGAGCGAAGCGGAAAAGGTCACTATTTACGGGCAGATCTATTTTGCAGCGCTCATCATTCCTCTGGTTTCTATCTCAGGCGTTCTGCTTGCCAGTTTCCTCAAACAAAAACGCCGTGTTGCCCTTCGCGCTATGGGCATGGCGAAAGATGCGATTACCGATCTTGTCGATCGCACAGGCGACCCAACCACGCCAAACATGTGGTTCTTTGGTGGTGGCTTGGTCTTCGTTATTTTGTCCCTCACCGTTGGCCTTGGCAACGTCGTTGGCGCGAAGGAAATTGTGTTCGTCGCCTCGCTCGCCATCATCATTTTCATGATGCGTATGCTTGCAAAAGAGCTAACACCTGCCAAAGCGAAAATGCTGTTTGGCACGGCCATCGTCGTCTTCATCTTCCGCGCCATGCCAAGCCCCGGCCCCGGCCTTGGCTGGTTTGAAATTGATGTCTTGAAATTCGATCAGCAATTCTTAGCCGTGCTCTCGCTCATCACAGCTTTCTTAGCGCTGGCGGGTATGATCGTGCTGCGCCCGCTCATGGCAGAAAAGCCGATCAACACGATCATCATCATTTTGACAATCACAAGCACCATCCTCTTCGTGCCCTCCATCGCGCTTTATTATGGTATTCATAACTGGACATCGTCGTTCACAGGTGGCGTGGTGGATGCCCGCTTCATCGCGATCTTAGACACCGCCATTGAAGCCCCGCTTGGGCAAATCGCCGTCATCCCGCTGCTTGCATGGATTGCCCGCAATGCGCCAACAAACTTGAAAGCCACCTTCTTCGCGGTGATGGCCTCTTTCATCAACCTCGCACTTTCGGCAGGCTCGCTGCTGACAACCTATTTGAACAAGGTGTTCACGATCACACGGGAAGTGAAGAATGCAGATACGGGGACCATTGAAGTGGCCGCGAATTACGATCAGCTTGGCTATCTGTTGATTGCAGTTTTAATCATCACCTTCGTTGCACCACTCGCCGCAATCTACATCGTGCAGCGCTCTCCGCTCAAAACGTTTGATTAGAATAAATCATCCTCATCAAACAACGGCAATTCATCCTGCATGGCAGCGATGAAGCGTTTGACTGATCCAGCCATGCCATAAGTCAGCGCATCGGCAGTGAGGCCGTGGCCAATCGACATCTCAACAATTTGCGGCGCAGCATCAGCGAGAGCTGGCACATTGGCAACCGTGAGATCATGGCCTGCATTCACCTCTAGCCCAACACTCTCAGCCGCAACCGCCGTACTTGCCAAAGCCTCAAGGGCGGTTTTTGCCCGTGCACTTTCAAGGGGGCTACCGCCATAGGGGCCGGTGTAAAGTTCAACCCGATCAGCACCGACTTGTTTCACTAATTCAGGCAAACGATCATCAGCGTCAATAAACAAAGCCACCCGCGCACCAATATCTTTCATCCGCGCAATGGATTGAATAAGTAGCTCTTCATTGGGTTGAACATCCCAACCGTGGTCCGATGTCTCCTGCCCCGGTAGGTCTGGCACAAAGGTCACCTGCTCCGGCTTCACCTCTTCACACAAAGCCAAGAAGCGCTCTTCTGGATAGCCCTCCAGATTAAATTCTTTGTTTGCATAGTCTGGTGAATTCAGCAGCGCTGAGAGTTCATGCACGTCGCTGGTTCTGGTGTGGCGTTGGTCTGGGCGCGGATGCACCGTTAAACCAATCGCGCCTGCATCAAGGGCGATACGGCCAAGGTCGACAACATTTGGCCACGGCAAATTGCGTCGATTTCGCAACAATGCCACCGCATTCAAATTGACCGAGAGTTCGCAAACCATTGGGTGTATTCCTAAAACTTTGCCAGTAATTCGCTGACAATTGGTACTAACGTCAAAAAGATCAACCCCGCCAGAGCCAGATTAAACAATCGCAACGACCAAGCATTCGATAAAACCCGCTTCATGCCCAACCCAAACACGCCCCAAAGGCTCAAACAAGGGCCATTGAGCATAACGGCTGTAAGCGCCACCAAGAAGATGCTGAGCGTTGGGTTGCTCGAGACGGGATAGCTCACCAACACTCCAGCAGCAATTCCCATCATCTTCACGTTGACGGCTTGAATGGCGATGCCCTGGCAAAAAGATAAAGGCGCACCAGAAGACGCATCTGATGGACCTTTCGCCATGGCAATTTTGATCGCGAGATAGGCGAGATAACAAACGCCAGCAATTTGGACAAAAATTTCAAGCCCTGGATAAAGTGTCAGCAACCCATGCAAGCCAAGGCCAACGGCGACAAACACCAAAAAGGTTCCAACCAACACGCCAGAAATATGCGGTATGGTGCGCTTGAACCCAAAATTGGTGGTGGAAGCCAACACCATCATTGTGTTGGGACCAGGCGTTATAAGTCCCGCAGTAATAAAGAGAACCAGCCTGAGCCAGACGTCACTATCAATCATTCGCAGCGTTAGCGGTATCGTTGATTGCTTCAGCCCCACGGCTAACCGCTGCAACACCTGTTTTACAAATTTCTACCAAACCAAGAGGGCGCAGTATGGCGATGAATTGTTCAATTTTCGGCGTTCGACCTGTAATTTGGAACACGAAATGATCCGTGGTCGCATCGACAACTTCCGCTTTAAACGCATCGGCAATGCGTAACGCCTCCAAACGAACTTCGCCCGTACCACGCACCTTCACCAGAGCAAGCTCACGCTCCAGTGGTTTTTCATACCCCTTATCCAGCGCGATGCTGGTCAAGTCACGTACTTCATGCACAGGAACAATACGATCAAGCTGGCTTTTAATTTGGATCAGCACAGCTTCCGTGCCCGTCGTCACAATGGTAATGCGCGACAGTTGCTTTTCGTGCTCGGTTTCCGAAACGGTGAGACTATCAATATTGTAGCCACGGCCAGAAAATAGCCCAACAACACGAGCCAAAACCCCCGGTTCATTGTCGACCAAGACCGACAAAGTATGGGTGACAGGCGTATCATTACCCGCAACAAGAAAATAAGCAGACTGTGGTTGGCCAGATGGCGCGTTTTCGGAAGACATTGGTAAGCCCTGTTCTATTCGTTTTTCACTTTACCGCGTGCCACAATGACGCCTGCCAAAATGAAAATCAATGCAATTCC
>JBDVXS010000160.1:0-7450 GCA_039964305.1 Hyphomicrobiales bacterium | reverse complement strand
ATTCTCAACGATCTTTATCAGGCCAGATTTATTTTGGCGTTGAGCGTTTGATGGAACGTTTGACCTGTGAGTTTATCTTTGTGGCTGGCTATGAGGTGGAAACCTATAGCCGAAAAATTAGTAAGCTACGTCAACCATGGTCGATCGCTTATAACGGTCTTAGTGCTGAAGAATTCAATGTTGTGAAACCCTCAGCGCGTGCCGTTGATTTTGTTTATGCAGGTCACATGCGTGATCTAAAAGGGGCAGACCTTTTCATTGATGCCATTGAGATCGCGAATGCCCGTTCTTCTGATCCGGTTCATGCGCTTATGATCGGTGACGGTGAAGATTTGCCCCGATATAAAGAAGATGTGCAAAGGCGCGGACTAACCGACCGTATTCAGTTCTTAGCACCAATGCCAATTAGAGATGTTTTCAAACGGACGCGTAATTTGGTCGTCCCATCTCGCGCAGAGGCGCTCCCTTACATTGTGGTTGAAGCGCTGGGTGCTCGTGTGCCGACCCTTTCAACCAGTGTTGGCGGGATACCTGAAATTTATGGTTCTTATGGCCATTATCTTTTGCCACCAGGTGATGCAAACCTCATCGCAACGGCAATGCTTGACCGTTTATCACGACCAGAAAAAGCAAGCGACTTGGCTGGTACATTGCGCCAAATTGTGAAGCAGAAATTTACAGTCGAAGGTATGTGCAAAAAGGTTGATAAGGTCTATTTGCGTAATCTTGCTAAAGTTTATCTGCCAGAAGTTGATCGCAAAGAGTATTTCAAAGACGATGAAGATGTCGATACAGGCATTTATGCGAATTCGTAAAATTCTACGATGAAACAATTGTCTCTAACTGTATAAATATTATACAGTTGTGGGGGAGACTTATAAATGATCAACGACCCACTTTTATCAAATGAACCGATTATCAGTAAAGGTAAGCGCCGTACGCGTGAGCCTGTTGTTGCTGAATTGCTAACCCGTATTGCGCGTGGTGATATTGCCGTTGGCGGCTTGATGCCAACAGAGCAGGAATTGGTCATTGAATTTGGCATGAGCCGCACGGTCATCCGAGAAGTCATTCAAGATTTGATTGGTTTTGGCATGATCCAAACTCGACCAAGGGTTGGCGCAAGAGTTCAGCCCGTGGAGCATTGGGATCGGTTTAATCCCTTGGTGCTAAAAGCGCTATTGGAGCATGACCTTAACGCGGACCTTTACGAATCTTTGCGCGAGGCACGTTGGTTGATAGAGCCTGAGGTGGCGGCGATGGCTGCGGCACGTGCAACGCCAGAACAGCTTGGCGAGATTGATGTCGCTTTTGAAAAACTTGCTGAGACTGTGCACCCAGATAACAACGTGACACCTGAGCAGCGCATGGCGGCCGACATTGCGCTGCACCGCGCGATTTTATGTGCCTGTGGTAATTGGGTTTTTGAACGCTTTGGCCCGTTGTTTGATGCCTCCATCATGGCGCGTATGGCGCTGGCGCAACAAGCACCACGCACCGACCCGCCGCTCGCGCTTGAAAAGCATCAACGCATTGTTGATGCGATCAAAGCGCGCAACCCGAGTGAAGCACGACGCGCAACCTTAAGCGTGCTGGCCCTTTCAAAACCTGCCTTTTCTGATTATTTCGATGATGAGAAAAGCGTGCCTGTATGAGGCCTGTCATTGAGTTTTGGTTCGATTTTGCATCGACGTATTCTTATTTGACAGCCATGCGGATAGAAGAGATTGCAACGCCTTTTGATGTCGATGTGCGTTGGAAGCCTTTTCTTCTTGGTCCCCTTTTTGCCAAGCAAGGTTGGACAGATTCTCCGTTCAATATTTATCCGGCAAAGGGCCGATATATGGTGCAAGACATGCAGCGCTTATGCGCGGCACGTGGTTTGCCGTTTAAAATGCCACCGTCTTTTCCTGCTCGAAGCATCACCGTTAACAGGCTGGGGCTTGTGGCACTTGATGAAGCTTGGGGTGTTGATTTTGCTAAGGCCGTTTTCAATGCTCAGTTTGGGGAAGGGTTGGATATAGGCGATGATATGGTGCTCCGTGCTCTTCTTACTGATCTTGGTCAAGATGCAAATGATGTGTTTGAAAGAGCGCTATCGATTGAAAATAAAGAGCGGCTGAAGAACCAAACCAGTGAAGCTGAAAGCAAGGGTATTTTCGGTGCTCCCAGTTTTGTTACCGAGCGTGATGAGCTATTTTGGGGCGATGATCGTTTAATAAATGCCATTAAATCAGATACTTAATCCTATTTTCTGCATCTAGGATAAATTTCATATTTTATGGTCAATTGGCCTGTATTTTCTTGCTATTGCGAATTATTCGCATTATATTTGCGAATGAGTTGCAATAGCGAGAGTTCAAGTATGCGCGTCGTTTTATCAGTTCTTCGAAAAGTTGGGTTGTTAGCCAACCTCGTTTTGGCTGTGACTGTTATTGCAACAAGCGCCTATGCGGCTCCACTCAAAGCTGTTGTAACAGTGGGCATGGTTGCTGACATTGTAAAAACCGTGGGTGGTGACGATGTTGATGTTACCACATTGATGGGATCGGGCGTTGATCCGCATTCTTATCGTCAGACCCGCAATGATGTTAGCCTTTTAACCCGCGCCGATATTGTCTTTGCTAATGGTTTGCACCTGGAAGCGCAGCTGGATGAGCTGCTGCACAAGTTGAGCAAGCGGAAGCATGTGGTTTTTGTTTCAGATGAATTGCCAGCTGAGAGCTTGATCGAAGCTGAAGGTTTTTCTGGTCGTTACGATCCGCATGTATGGATGGACCCAAGCCTATGGCAAAAGACGGTTGCTATTGTTCGCGATGCTTTGGTGAAGGCTGCACCTGATCATTCTGCTGATTTTGAAAAACGTGCTGACGCTTTGGGTGCAAATATTGAGACCTTTGCCAGTTCTGTTTCCACAATGATGAAAACTGTTCCTGATGAAAAACGTGTTCTGATCACCGCCCATGATGCCTTTAGCTATTTTGGTCGTGCGTTTAATGTTGAAGTCATCGGCATTCAAGGCCTTTCAACAGACAGCGAAGCAGGCCTCAACCGTATTGAGAGCATGGTCAAGACATTGGTTGATCGTAAGATCGAAGCTGTTTTTGTTGAAAGCTCCGTCTCAGAACAAAACATCAAAGCTTTAATTGAAGGTGCTGCTGCACAAGGGCACAAAGTTGCTATCGGCGGAACGTTGTTTTCCGATGCGATGGGTGTTGCAGGCACTTTTGAAGGCACATATCTCGGCATGATTGATCACAATGCCACAACAATTACACGGGCGTTGGGTGGCGCAGCGCCAGATCGCGGCATCACCGGCCAACTCACACCGTCGAGCTAGGAACCTCATGTCTAACACTGCTCTTAAGACTGTATTTGATGGATCGTTGCCAATTGCAACGAACACCGATGATGATGCTTTTGCAGTATCAGGCCTGACGGTTGCTTATGATCGCAAGCCCGTATTGTGGGATATTTCATTTGCAGCCAGAGCAGGTGTTATTACCGCAATTGTGGGGCCGAATGGTGCAGGCAAATCGACGTTGCTCAAGGCAGCACTTAACCTCATTCCGTCAGTGACAGGCCAGACGCAAGTCTTCAATCAACCTCTCAATCAAGCGCGCGCCAAGGTCGCTTATATGCCGCAGCGTGCTGCCGTTGATTGGGATTTTCCAGCTTCCGCGCTTGATGTGGTGATGATGGGCCTTTACGGCACACTCGGTTTCTTGCGTTGGCCAGGCCGCAAAGAACGTGCGAAAGCGCGTAAATGTCTTGAGATGGTTGATATGGGTGCCTTTGAAGGTCGTCAAATTGGTCAGCTTTCTGGTGGGCAGCAACAGCGTGTCTTCATGGCACGCGCATTGGCGCAAGAAGCAGACGTCTATTTGATGGATGAACCTTTTGCAGGCGTTGATGCGGCAACCGAAGCGATTATTTTGCGCACGCTCAAAAAGCTTGCTGCAGAAGGAAAATGCGTTGTGGTGGTGCACCATGACCTTGATACAGTGCGCACGATGTTTGACGATGTTTTGCTGCTCAATAAGCAAGTCATTGCAAGCGGTCCAATTGATGATGTGATGAGCGATGATGCTGTTCGAAAAACCTATTCAGGTCGGTTGAGCGTTCATCAAGAAGGCCCAATTGGTGGCGCGGCAGTTACCCCGCATTTTTAGCGTTTTAGAAGAGAGGACGGCTTTATGAGCGAGTTCCTTTCTGCTCTCTTTTCAGCCCTTAGTTTGCAAGCAGGTTACAACACGTCTTTGGTGTTGATTGGCTCTGCTATTTTAGGCGCGGGTGCTGGCGCTATTGGCGTGTTCGTTCTGCTTCGAAAACGCGCGCTTGTGAGTGATGCCATCAGTCACGCAACACTGCCTGGCATCGCACTCGCCTTTTTGTTTGGAACATGGGCTTTTGATGATGGTCGCTCCTTATGGCTGTTATTGTTAGGCGCAACTTTAAGTGCAGGCATTGGGGTGCTGGCTGTTGAGTGGATGACCCGCCGCACACGCCTTACAGAAGACACGGCAATCGGCACGGTCCTCTCCACCTTCTTCGCCCTTGGGATTGTGCTCTTGACGTTCATTCAATCGTTGAACGTTGGCGGGCAGGCGGGCTTATCTGACTTCATTTTGGGGTCGACTGCGGGGCTCGTGCGGGCCGATGCGATATTGATTGCGGTGACGGCAAGCTTGGTGAGCTTGGTCTTGATTACCCGCATCAAACAGTTTTCGCTGCTTTGTTTCGATCCGTTGTTTGCTCATGCGCAGGGGATGAAGGTTGCGAATTTAGATCGTCTCTTGCTGCTCCTACTTCTTGCAATCGTTGTGATTGGTTTGAAGACCGTCGGCCTCGTTCTCGTGATCGCCCTCACCATCATCCCGCCCGTTGCGGCGCGGTTTTGGACGGACCGTGTCGGCCCTATGTTGCTGGTATCAGCGGCGATTGGTGGCATCGGTGCTTACTTTGGGGCGGCCCTATCATCCATTGCGGCTGATTTGCCAACGGGCGGTTTGATTGTGCTCACCCTGTTTTCCGTGTTTTTGATCTCTATGTTGGTCGCGCCAAGCCGTGGTGTGTTTGGCTCTGCGCTAAAGCATTTTTTCTTTCAACGCACGATCCATGAACGCCAAGGTTTGCTCGCCGTTTCACGCGGAGAACCGATTTTCGATCCGCTCACAAGACGGCTGCTTATTAAGCGCGGCTATTTGCGGGCTGATGGTGCGCCGACGGGCGAGGGGACTTCGGCTGCGCAAAAGATGGCGCGGGACCAAGCTCTGTGGAACGCCTATCGTCGTGCCTACCCAACTGAAGCGATGATGCTGGATGATTGGTCTTTGAGGCCGATTGATGATGTCTTGCCGAAGGATTTGGTGGCCTCACTCTCGCCAGAACTTGCGCCCGTCTCTATTGCTTCATCAAGTGGAGGCGTGAAACGATGATTGAGTTTTTGCAGCTTGATTTCCCCTCCATTTTGCTTGGAACCCTCGCCGCCCTTTCTTGCGGGTTGCTTGGCAATTTCCTCGTGCTTCGAAAACAGGCCTTAATGGGCGATACAATTAGCCATGTGGTACTTCCCGGTATTGTTGCAGGCTTTTTGCTAACGGGTGTCTCTGCCACATGGCCGATGATGCTTGGCGCTTTGGTTGCGGCACTTTTTGCTGTTGCGATGATTGAGGTAATCCGCCGAGCAGGCCGCATTGATACGGGTGCTGCAATGGGGGTTATTTTCACCACTATGTTCGCAGCAGGTGTGGTGATGCTCGAACAAAGCGGTGCGCGTGGTGTGCACCTTGATGTTGAGCACGCGCTTTATGGCAATCTTGAAAGTGCGATCTGGCTGGATGCTTTTGAGCTTTCAGACCTTTGGAACCCAGCAGCTCTTGCAACCTTACCTGAAGCAATTTGGCGGATATTAGGCGTGACGGTGCTGGTGATCCTCTTCATCCTCGCGTTTTATAAAGAATTGATGATCACCAGCTTCGATGCAGCCCATGCCGATAGTCTTGGCATTTCATCTTCTAAGATGGGCATCGCCTTGGTTTTTATGACGGCCTTAGCAGCTGTTGCAGCTTTCGCGGCGGTGGGTTCGATTTTGGTCATTGCCATGTTCATCTGTCCCGCAGCGACAGCTCGTATGCTGACGGATCGATTATCAACCCAGCTTTGGATTAGCGCTTTCGTGTCCATCATTAGCGGTGTGTTTGGTTATCTTCTGGCAGCCTTTGGGCTTAGTTGGCTTGGCTATGATAACAGCGTTTCGGCTGCTGGCATGATCGCGCTTGTTGCTGGGCTTTTACAAGTTATCGCCATGATCTTCGCCCCGCGCTACGGTATGCTGTTCAACCGTGCAACCCGCACTGATCAGCTAGAAGATGATACGCCGCGCATGACGCCTTGATAGGTCGCAGTCTCGGTAATGTTTGCAGGCCATGCCACCAACAATCTGGCATAATCAACGGGGCCTGGCATTTGAATACCGCGCGGTGCACGCTCAAACCCGAGCGGTGCATAATAAGGCGCATCACCAACCAAGATGACGGGCAGTGCATGTTTTTTATGAACAGCCTCGCACGCCTTTTGCACCAAGGCCTTACCAATGCCGCCACCTTGCTTTGGATCAGCCACACACAAGGGACCGAGCAAATAGGCCTCTTTTTTGCCGATCTCTACCTTGGTCAGGCGGACAGAACCAGCCACCGCATCATCTTCAAGCGCTACAAAGCAAAAATTGGGATCAGCGCTAATGCCTTCTCGCACTCTAAAAGCTGTGCGGGCAAAACGACCGGGACCGAATACGGTGTCGTGGATGGCTTCAATTTCAGCCAAGTGGGCAGAGGTTTCAGGAGTGATGATAAAAGAACAAGTCATGGAAGCGCCGTAAAATTCAAGGGGTAGAAGCTTCCAATAAAGGGGTGTCTCTTGTGTTACCCTTTGCGGAAGCATGCGAAAGCGGATGCAGGAAAAGTGCATCGGCGTCGGTTTCGCAAGGGTCGTCGCAAGAAGGGCATTTGAAGTCAGTCCACTCGTGTTAAGGCGGCTTTGCTATCACGCTTCTTTCAGGTCGTAAAGCGGTAAACAGTCTGTTTGGTTACTTCCGTTTCGTATGGCGCGTGTCATAGTAGAAAGAAGAGAGCAGAATATAACAAAAAGGATTGCGCAAAATGGGCCTATTGGTTGACGGCGTTTGGCATGATGAATGGTACGATACCAAATCGACAAATGGTAAGTTTGTGCGCAAGGACAGTACGTTTCGCAATTGGATAACGCGCGATGGTGCGGCAGGTCCAACGGGTGTGGTTGGTTTTAAAGCGGAAGCGGGGCGATACCATCTCTATGTCTCTCATGCTTGCCCATGGGCGCACCGCGCAATGATTTTTCGAAGTCTCTTTGGACTGCAAGAAATGATTTCTATCTCCGTGGTCGACCACTTGATGGGCGATAAGGGTTGGGA
>JBDVXS010000159.1:0-10163 GCA_039964305.1 Hyphomicrobiales bacterium | reverse complement strand
ATGGGCGTGAATATGCAATGGGGTTATGCGGGCCTATTTAACGCAGGCGTTATGGGCTTTGCAGCGCTTGGCGGTGTTGCGGCTTTGCTGTTTTCTGTATCGCCTGTGCCAGAAGCTGTTCAAGCGGGTGGGAGTGATATTTGGATTGCGATTGCACTGTTTGTGCTCACCATTATTGCTGGCGTTTACAGCTATAAGCGCTTGAAGAAATATGGCGCACCGGGGCTGTTGCTTGTCGCGGTTATTGTGGGGATTGGTTATATTGCAGGGCGGACCTTTTTCGACCCCGCAGTTAAAGCGATTGAACTGGTTGAACCAGCCCGCACAGGCTTTATGGGTGGTCTTGGTTTGCCCATCATCTTCTCATGGATATTCGGCGGTGTCTTGGCGGCGGGCGCTGCCTTTGTCGTTGGTAAAATCTCCCTCGGCCTGCGCTCTGATTATCTGGCGATTGCAACGCTTGGTATTTCTGAGATCATTGTTTCATTCTTGAAGAATGAAGATTGGCTAACCCGAGGCGTTAAAAACGTTGTTGGCCTGCCGCGTCCTGTTGCTTACGAGGTGGATATTCAAAAGTCACCTTATTATCAGGAACTGGCCGCTGACCTTGGCTTTAGTATCGTTGAATTCTCCTCACTGTTTGTGAAACTCAGTTATGCAGGCCTATATCTCATCGTAATGCTTGTGGTGCTTTATTTGTGTGAGAAAGCGCTTCGCTCCCCGTGGGGTCGGATGATGCGCGCAATCCGCGACAACGAAGTGTCTGCCAATGCAATGGGCAAAGACGTGACGGGCCGTCACTTGCAAATTTTCATTCTGGGTTCTGCGGTGATTGGTCTTGCTGGTGCGATGCTGACAACGCTTGATGGACAATTCACGCCGACCTCTTACCAACCCCTGCGCTTTACCTTCTTGATTTGGGTGATGGTGATTGTTGGTGGCTCTGGCAACAATTTCGGTGCAATTTTGGGTGGCTTCCTCATCTGGTTTGCATGGATTGAGGCAGAACCTCTGGGCCATTGGTTGATGAGCATCATCACATCTGGCCTTGCAGAAGATAGCTCCTTGCGTGAACATCTGATTGAAAGTGCGGCTCATATGCGCTTGATGACCATGGGCTTGATCTTACTGCTGGTGCTGAGGTTTAGCCCGCGTGGCTTGATACCTGAGGCGAAGCGGTAACGCGCTTTAGTTTCTAATGTCGTGGATTGAATTAAAGGCGCAGATGGTTTTCCATTTGCGCCTTTTGCTTTAGTCGCCTCGGTTTTTTAAATGTGCTAAAAATCCAAAGGAAATGTTTGTGCAGGCCATAGTTTACCTGCCTTAAGAGGGGAAGTAATCATGAGTAATAAGCCAGATCTTGCAGCCTTGTTTGGTGCCACGGAATCGAAAACATTTCTGGGCCTAGAGGCCTGTGATAACTTGGAGGCGATAGACGCATCGTCCGCCTTTATCGGCGCACCTTGCGCAACACCCTATGGCTCGGTTGGTGCTTACGCTCAAAATGGTCCAGCCTCGCTACGCAAGGCCATCAGCTCACTCACGGCAAATATCGATAGGCACAATTTTGACCTTGGTGGACCAACCTTCGCTAAGGGCATGAAGCGTGCTGTTGACTGTGGTGACCTGCCTTGGAGTGATAGTGACTTTGCT
Organism: Hyphomicrobiales bacterium; assembly: GCA_039964305.1. Taxonomy (GTDB): domain Bacteria; phylum Pseudomonadota; class Alphaproteobacteria; order Rhizobiales; family JACESI01; genus JACESI01. The sequence continues at coordinate 8,510 of JBDVXS010000159.1, read as the reverse complement.
CAAAACCGTCAGACCATACGAAATGCTATTTCTACCGTTGTCAGTCGCGGTGTGGTTCCAATTTTGGTGGGTGGTGACGATTCCATCCCTATACCGATGCTTGATGCGCTGGGGGATACGGGCGAGAGCTACACGATTTTGCAAATCGACGCGCATATAGATTGGCGCGAGAGCCATATGGGCGAAACGCTGGGCTTGTCATCCACAATGCGGCGTGCGTCTGAGATGAGCCATATTAAGAAGATTATTCAGGTTGGCGCCCGTGGCATTGGCTCTGGCCATTCCTCAGACTTTGATGATGCTGTTGCGTGGGGTGTGAAGTTCTTCACAGGGCCAGACGTGCATCGCCACGGCCTTAAGCCAGTGATTGAAGAATTAGGGGCAGGGGATAATATTATCCTGTGTATCGATATCGATGCCATGGACCCCTCAATCGCGCCCAACACCATTGGCCGCGCACCTGGGGGCTTGAGCTATTATCAAGTTCTAGAATTGATCACTGCCGCCAAAGACCAAGGCCGCATTGCCGCCGTCGATTTCGTAGAAATCATGCCCGAAGTAGATGTTGATGGTATCGGCGGGCTAACAGTTTCAAGGCTGGTCGCAACGACCATGGGCCTGATTGCGCGGCAGCATGAGGCGGGGCGTTGAGCTAAAACGTCGAGGACGTAAGTTTTAGTTTGCTGTGAATGTTATCTCGGGCATCAATATTGTTTATGTTGATGATGCGATGTCCGCTTTGTTTGAAACCGTGAGAAGAGAAAAACTGATATGTTGAAATGGATTGCTGGAAAGATCGTTGTTGCGGGAGAAAAACGTATTGGTGTTGCGTTGGAGTATGCGCATAAGATCGCCCAAACCGACTTTGGTTTGATGTTACGGTACGGGAAGATTTTTGGTTTCTTAGATCCCAATAAAAATGTACCGGCTCCAGCCTACCATGTTGCGCGACTTCGTGGTGCAATTGCCGCTGATTGTGGAACCTGTGTAGAAGCCGAAATCAATCTCGCAAAGAATGCGAAAGTGCCGAGTGAAGTTATTGCAGCCGTTTTGCAGTCAGATTATTCGGCATTGCCAGATGAGCTAAGCGCTGTAGCGCGTCTTGCTGATGCTGTTACAGCCAAACGTGAAGATGACCCTGAAGCCCGTGAGAAAATTTCGAAAGCCTATGGTGACACGGGATTGATCGAGATCAGCTTTGCAATGAATGGAGCTGCGCTACTTCCGGGCATCAAGAGGTCAATGGGTTATGCAACTGTCTGCGATATTCAGACAATCAAAAAGCTCGTGTGACTTTAAAGGGATACCTCAAAGAAAACTGTCGTTGATATAAAACTAAGTTCTGGAAAATCCGCTTAGTTGACATGAGCTGTGCCAAAAGCCGATTGCACTTTGGTGTTGATGCAAACAAACTCCACCCACCTCACTCCGCCGCTTGAACAAACCCACCAACTGCATTGTTCATCATATAACCATCTCGCGTTTGTGGCACTTTCATACCCAGCGCGTCGCCTGCTATTTGGTTGCGGAGGATTTCTGCTGTGCCGCCACCGATGGTGAACATGCGGACATCGCGGTACATGCGTTCGATTTTCTCGTTTGATCCATAACCGCGTGCGCCAAAGATTTGTAGGGCTTCGTTGACGACCTTTTGAGCAGCTTCTGAGGCGAAGAGTTTGGCTTGCGCTGCCTTTGCCATGTCAGGGAAGGGAATGGCGTCCAGCGTGCTTTTTGCGGCGTCGTGGATCATTAGGCGGGCGGCGTTGGTGGTTGTTTCCATATCGGCAATTTTCCACTGGAGGCCCTGAAACTCTGCGATAGGGCGGCCAAATTGGTGGCGCTCCAACATATAGCGTTTGGCTTCATCAAGAGCGCCAGCCGCAACACCAAGAGCAATGGTGCCAGCCCCAACGCGCTGGGTGTTGTAAGCCGTCATCAAATCACCAAAACAGCCCTTTGGCCCAGATGGTGTCTCAAGGCGCATGGATGCGTCTACGTAGAGATCATCGAATTCTAAAAGCGCTTCAGGCATACCGCAAAGACCCATGGTCCGCTCACGGCCTGCCACATGAAAGCCTTGGGTGGGGTTGTTATGGTCGATAATGACGATAAACGCGCCAATGCCTTCACTGCGGCCTTTCTCATCCAGCACGCGAGCGAAAACGAGGTGCACTTTTGAAACACCGCCGCCTGTTATCCAATGTTTGCTACCATTGAGAATGTAGCCATTACCCGAACGTTTGGCCGTTGTCTTCATAGAGGTGGCAGCACTTCCAGTTTCTGGCTCGGTGATGCAAATGGCAGGTTTGTCACCTGCTAAAACGAGGTCGGCGCAGAGCTTCTTTTGGTCTTCTGTTCCGTAATGCATAACAGCACCAATACCGCCCATATTACCCTCAACGAAGACGCGGGCAGTTAAGGTGCAGTGGCGGGCTAGTTCTTCAACCACGAGGGTGAGCTCATAAGGGGTGGCACCCTTGCCACCAAACTTTGTCGGGATGCTCATGCCCATAAGGCGAGCGTCCACCATATCTTTGATGTTTTCCCAGCAATAGCGGCGTTCTTGGTCATATTCAGCAGCACGTGCGGCGAACTTGGTTGTTGCAAGATCGCGTGCGATCTCTTGCGCTTCGCTCACTATTGGCTGCATGATAAAAACCTATTTTTGACAATGCCCTAAGGGAGAATTGTCGAAGATTTGCAAATTTTAAGCAATCGAATTAATGTGTACTATATCTTCACATATATTGAATATAATAACGCGATGAATCTCAAAAATCTCAATACTTTGATTACAATTGCAGACAATGGCTCGTTTCAACAAACCGCAGCTCAACTCAACATGACCTTGTCTGCTGTTAGTATGCAGATGAAGGGGTTGGAGGAGGAGCTTGGTATTCAGCTGTTTGATCGCACCTATCGCCCCCCAAAACTCACTCCAATGGGGCGAGGTGTTGTTGAACGGGCGCGGACTGTTTCGCGGGAAAGTGCTGCGCTGATTGCTGCTTGTTATGAGGGAAACGGGGTGACAGGGCGTTTTCGCATAGGCTTTGTTGGCACCTCTAGCGTGCGTTTGTTGCCGAGTTTCTTGATGAATGCGAGAACCCACGCGCCACAGGCGTCTTTTGTCGTGGAAACGGGGCTTTCAGATGAATTGGTGGAACGGGTAAGTCACGGCGATCTTGATGCCGCTGTGGTGACGAGCGCCAGTCTTCCGCGTTTGATAAAATCACATGTGCTGGCAACAGAAGAATTGCTGTTTTGTTTGCCTGAGCAGATGGCTGACTGGTCGATTGAGCGCTGTATGGAAGAACTACCGTTTGTTCATTTCATGCCGAAAACAGGTATTGGACAACTCATAGCAGATCACCTAAGCGAACAACGCCATGCGCCAAAAGAGGTGATCGTATTGGACAGTGTGGAGGCGGTGGCAGAATGTGTGCTTGCAGGTGTTGGCTTTGGTATTCTTCCAAAACCAGATGTTGAGCGCCATGCAAATGAAGGCATTATCCTTCGCCAACTTGCACCGAAGCCTCTCACACGTCAGCTTGTTTTTGTGCATCAACAACGCGGTGTTGTCGCGGATAATGCGGACGAAATACTTAGTTTTTTTAATCACTAAGCAGCCGCTTGCTCAGTACGTTGAGCGACCACCTGAAATGTCAAAAGCAGAGCCTGTTGAGAAGGAGCATTCTTTGCTGGTTAAGAAGCACACAAGCGCTGCGATCTCTTCCACCAAAGCAAAGCGACCCATCGGCACTTTGGAAAGCATAAAGGCAATGTGCTCTTCGCTCATCTGGTCAAAGATGGCGGTTCTGGCGGCGGCAGGGGTTACACAATTGACCATGACGTCGTGTTTCGCCACGGCAAGTTCTTTGCCGAGTGATTTTGTAAGCCCCATAACAGCCGCCTTTGATGCGCTATAAGCGGATGCGTTGGGGTTGCCTTCTTTGCCTGCGACAGAGGCGATATTGACGATGCGACCATAGCCGCCTTCAACCATGTGTGGGACGCAGGCGCGGTTGCAATAAAACAGACCGTGGACATTGACATCAAACACCTGTTTCCAATCATCGACCCCATAGGTCCATGTGCTTGTGTTGGGGCCGGTAATGCCTGCACTACAAATCAACCCGTCAATGCCACCAAGTTCTTTGGCAACGCTGTTTGCAGCGGCTTGCACGGCGTCGGCGTCGGTAATGTCCACTTGCATTGTAAGGACACGATCACCAAGCTCAGCACGCGCCGCGCTTAAGGCTTCTTGATCGCGGTCCCATAATATAACGTGGCCACCTTCTTTATGCATGCGCTCAGCGATGGCTTTGCCAATTCCAGCCGCTCCACCTGTGATGATAACGCGTTGATCGCTAAAGCGACCGTCAAAACAATCTGGTTGCATGGCTCAATTCCTCTTTGATTTCTGAAAACAATGTGACCGCATTCTAAGGGCTAATCAATAGCCGAGAGTATGGTAACGTGCTGGCATTGATTTGCCTTTTGTGGTTGATCATAACGAGTGCAGAACTGAACGAGTGTGGTGACGATGCTACTATTTTTAAAATTTGTTGGGCTGTTATGTCTGGTGATCGGGCTTGCTTTTGTTTTCGGACCGAGAGAGCCATTTGAGGGCAAGGTGACTTTTGAACAGGCATCTTTGGGGCGTGACCTTGATCAATACCTGCAAAAAAGTGAAAGCCAGTTCAGCGACATTCGCAAAGGGCTGAACAAACAAATTATTTGGCATGACGGACAACGCGGTGTTCAGAGCGATATTTCGATTGTCTATCTGCATGGTTTTTCTGCGTCACTGGAAGAAGTGCGCCCGGTGCCTGACCGAGTTGCCAGCGCACTAAGTGCTAACCTTTATTACACAAGGCTAACAGGACACGGCCGCACGTCTGAAGCGATGGCGGAAGCGAATGCGGATGATTGGCTGAACGATACCGCCGAAGCGATTGCTATTGGGGCCAGACTTGGCAAGAAGGTCATTGTGGTTTCTACCTCAACAGGCGGTTCGCTGGCTGCTTACCTTCATGCCCATAAGGATAATTGGGGTGATATGATTGCAGGCCATGTGATGATTTCCCCCAATTTTGGATTGGCTGATCCGACAAGTGCTTTGTTGAGCTTTCCCTTCGCGCGCCAATTTGTGCCCATGATACTCGGACCTACGCGGGGCAAGGCTTCAAGCAATGCACTGGTGCAGAAAACATGGACAATACCGCATGCAACGACAGCTCTTATGCCACTTGCTCGCATCACCAATGAAGCCGTTGCTGCACCGCTTGAAAATATCGATGTTCCAACGCTCGTATTTCGCTCATCAAAAGACAAAACAGTAAGCCCCAAGGCAACCGCAGGTGCGATAAAACGCATTGGGGGATTGGTCGAAGAAATCTTGGTTGAAAACTCAAGCCATGGTAACCACCACGTACTCGCAGGAGACGCTGTTAGCCCCAAAAACAATGAACTGGTGACGAATACAATTATTGAATGGGTGAAGCGGCTTAAATAGTGCTAGAGTGGACTATCCAATCGTCGCTTTTGGTCCTATCAGAAATGGGCCTTATGCCGCTTCGTGCTACATGAGACACCGCCCGTGAAACAGATGCCTTTCGCGTGGCCCATTATAATTTTTAAGGAGACATGGTCCGATGAAAATGACCACCGAAGAGGCTTTTGTAAAAGTCCTGCAAATGCATGGTATTGAACATGCTTTTGGAATTATTGGCTCAGCGATGATGCCGATCTCAGACCTGTTTCCGAAGGCTGGAATTAAATTTTGGGACTGCGCGCACGAAACCAATGCGGGCATGATGGCAGATGGTTACACGCGTGCCTCTGGTAAAATGTCGATGATGATCGCGCAAAACGGTCCGGGCATTACCAATTTCGTGACACCTGTAAAAACCGCTTACTGGAACCACACACCGCTCTTGCTCGTAACTCCACAGGCTGCAAACAAGACAATCGGGCAGGGTGGTTTCCAAGAAATCGAGCAGATGAAATTGTTCGAAGACATGGTCTGCTATCAAGAAGAAGTGCGTGACCCGTCTCGTATGGCGGAAGTGCTAAACCGTGTGATCGAAAAAGCATTCCGTGGTTGCGGTCCGGCTCAAATTAACGTGCCACGCGATTATTGGACGCAAGTGATTGATGTGGAGCTTCCACAGATCGTGCGTCTTGAGCTTCCAAGTGGTGGTTTAACAGCAATCCAACAAGCCGCTGACCTTTTGTCAGAAGCTGAATTCCCCGTCATCTTGAACGGTGCTGGTGTTGTGATCGGCGGCGCTATTCCTGAATCTGCTAAACTGGCTGAGAAATTATCCGCGCCTGTATGCTGCGGCTATCAGCACAATGACGCTTTCCCAGGTAGTCACCCGCTATCCGTCGGCCCTCTCGGCTATAACGGCTCTAAGGCTGCGATGGAGTTGATTGCGAAAGCCGATGTGGTGCTTTGTCTTGGCACGCGCCTCAATCCGTTTTCGACCTTACCGGGCTATGGTATCGACTATTGGCCGAAAGACGCGAAGATCATTCAAGTTGATATCAACTCAGACCGCATTGGCCTGACGAAAAAAGTGACAGTTGGTATTCAGGGTGATGCGAAGATGGTTGCTGAGCAGTTGCTTGAAAAACTATCACCAAGTGCTGGCGACAAAGGTCGTTCGGAGCGTGAAGCTTTGGTCCATCAAACCAAGTCTGCATGGCTTCAGCTTCTGTCCTCTATGGACCATGAAGATGATGATCCAGGCACAGACTGGAACGAGCGTGCGCGTGATCGCGAGCCAGATCGGATGTCTCCGCGTATGGCGTGGCGTGCTATTCAAGCGGCCCTTCCAAAAGAGGCGATTATTTCGTCTGACATCGGCAACAACTGCGCGATTGGTAATGCTTATCCAACCTTTGAAGAAGGCCGTAAATATTTGGCCCCGGGTCTGTTTGGCCCGTGTGGCTACGGTCTTCCTGCCATTTGTGGCGCGAAAATTGGCCGTGAAGACGTGCCAGTGGTCGGCTTTGCTGGTGACGGCGCATTCGGTATCTCAATGAACGAGATGACGGCTGTGGGTCGTAACGATTGGCCGCCAATCACTATGGTTATCTTCCGCAACTACCAATGGGGTGCTGAAAAGCGCAACACGACGTTGTGGTTTGAAGATAACTTCGTGGGTACAGAACTTAATCTTGGAGTTGAATACGCGAAAGTGGCGGATGCTTGTGGCCTTAAAGGGGTTCAAGTGCGCTCCATGTCTGATCTCACAGACGCGATCAACGACGCGGTTGAAGCGCAAATGAATGATGGCGTGACAACATTTATCGAATGTGTGTTGAACCAAGAGCTTGGTGAGCCGTTCCGTCGTGATGCGATGAAGAAACCGGTTTCTGTTGCGGGCATTGATCCAGCAGATATGCGCCCACAGGCTGGTGCATAAGACGGATGTCTTCGGTACTCGATACAATCAAGGCGGCGGCTCGAAAGAGCCGTCGTCATGTCGTTTTAGCTGAGGGCGAAGACCCTCGCATTTTAGAAGGTGGCGCGAGGGCGCAGGCGGATGGTTTGGCAACCATTACGTTTTTGGGTGATGAGGCAAAAATTTCCGCCGCACTCTCGGCTTCTGGCTATTCAGCCGATGATTTTAATATTGTTGATCCAACAACAGTAGACGTTAGCGCTTATGCTGGCCTTTATCACGATCTGCGCAAACACAAGGGCATCAGCGAGCGTGATGCTGCAGACGCGATCCGCAATCCGCTCAATTATGCGGCGATGATGGTGCGTAATAGTGATGCTGATGGCACGGTTGCAGGCGCTGTTGCGACCACTGCCGATACGGTGCGGGCAGCCTTTCAAGTTATCGGCAAGGCGAAAGGCGCGCGGGTTGTATCCAGCGTGTTCTTGATGATCTGCGAAGACGATCATTTCCAGAAGAAGGGCGCATTTTTGTTTGGAGATTGTGCGCTTATTGTTGACCCGTCTGCTGAAGAGTTGGCCGACATTGCGATTGCATCTGCTAAGTCTTGCGAACAATTTTTGAATGCTGAACCACGTGTTGCAATGTTGAGCTTTTCAACGTGTGGCAGTGCATCGCATGAGCGCGTTGATAAAGTGAAAGAAGCAACCCGCATTGTTCGTATGGCGGCACCCAATTTGACTATCTCGGATGATATGCAGTTCGACAGCGCATTTGTGCCGTCGGTTGCTGTTTCCAAAGCAAAAGACAGTGCTATCCAAGGGGATGCGAACGTGTTCATCTTCCCAAGTTTGGAAGCGGGTAACATTGGCTATAAGATTGCGCAACGTATTGGTGGTGCGACAGCGGTTGGCCCATTTTTGCAGGGCCTTGCAAAGCCCGCGAATGATCTTTCTCGCGGCTGCTCTGCACAGGACGTGTACGATCTAATTGCTGTTACCGCTGTGCAGGCCCAAACTAAGCCATAGCAGCTGAGGTTGTTGCGACTTTTTCCGTTGCATGAGTGGCTTGGCGTGCTGACTCTGCAATTTCATGGAT
>JBDVXS010000158.1:0-18770 GCA_039964305.1 Hyphomicrobiales bacterium | reverse complement strand
CCGTACGGATCAACGGATCAAGCGCGGAAAACGCCTCATCCATCAACATAACTTCTGAGTTTGACGTGAGCGCACGGGCAATACCCACACGCTGCTGCATACCACCAGAAAGCTGATGCGGATAATGCCCAGCAAAGCCGTTCAGCCCTACGCGGTTAAGCCACTTATTGCCTTCTGTGTCTGCAAGCTCATCGCTTTCACCACGCACCCGCAATGCTGTCCCTGCGTTTTGAAGCACGGTGCGGTGTGGCAAAAGCGCGAACTTTTGAAACACCATCGACATGCGCGTTTGGCGCATATCACGCAAGGTTTCAGAGTCATACTTCAGCACATCATCATCACCAAAGATGACCTCACCCGCAGTCGGGTCGATCAGGCGATTGAGGTGGCGGATCAAGGTTGATTTACCAGAGCCAGAAAGCCCCATAATCACCGTAATTTCGCCTTCTCGCATATCAACATTGATGTCTTGAAGACCAAGAACGTGCCCCGTTTTTTCAAGCAGTTCAGGTTTACCCATGCCATCTTTGACATAGGCAAGTGCCGTTTGAGGGTCGTTACCAAAAATCTTATAAAGATTTTTAATCGAGATTTTGATTGGATTATCACTCATTACTCTCGTCCCTAACCCTGCGCTGCATTGATACGGCTCAATGACGCCTTACTGACGCGATCAAGGATCACAGCCAACAACACGATACAGAAACCAGCAATCAGACCGACGCCCAATTCAAGGTTACGAATACCGCGAAGAACCAGAACACCAAGTCCAGGTGCAGAAACGAGTGAAGCAATAACCACCATCGCAAGTGACATCATAATGGTCTGGTTGATACCAGCCATGATGTTTGGAAGCGCAAGAGGAATTTCAACACCGAATAGTTTCTGGCGGCTCGACATACCGAATGCATCGGCGGCCTCAATCACGTCTTTATCGACCAATCGAATACCCAAATCCGTCAGGCGGATCACCGGCACAATGGCATAAAGAATGATTGCGATACCATAGAGCTTCGATTCTGTAACCGAGAACAAGAAGATCAAAGGGATCAAATAAACGAAGGTCGGTAGCGTTTGCAGCATATCCAATACTGGAATGTTCGCACGTTGGAACCAATCGTATTTAGACATGGCAATACCAATCGGCACGCCAAGCAGCACGCTGATGAAAGTACAGACCGCAATAATCGAGAGGGTTTGCACGGCAAATGAGTAGTGATCGATGAAACCAAAAAACAGGAAACAGACCGCTACAAATATCGTTACCAGCACAGAACGCGACGCATAAAAGCTAAGCGCGAGAATGAGAAGGATCAGGAGCCACCAAGGCATCCCGACGAAGAAAGACAGCGAATAATCCAAGATATAGCTGAGTGGCTGCGTCAACGGATCGAGCACAAATTTCAGTTTATCTTTGATATCGAGAAAAGCGTTTGCAACGCCTTCTGTCATATCGCGTGTACGTGGTATCGCGCCACATGCTTTGTTCAAATTATCGAGTGAGGGAAATGGAATATCCCACCAAGCTGTTTCTTCTGCGCCACCTTTTGCTTTTGCGAGCAGTTCAGCCATTGTCATTGGACCATCGGTTTTACCTTCGCCGCACCAGCCACGAAGTCCGAAAGTGTCAAAAAGACCATCAAATGTTGCCATCTGGTCTCATCCCCCAAGTTTGAGTTACAAAAAAAACGGGCATCCAAAAGGATGCCCGTTTAATGTCTAGGTTATTAGCCGTTCAAGAGAGCAGCCAATTTACCTTTAGCTTCATCATTGAGCCAACCGCTCCAAGCATCTTTGTACTTGTTGAGGAAGTATACAGCAGCTTCATCAGCAGAAGCTTTGTTGTCTTCTTGCCATGCAAGCACTTCGCCCATTTGAGCGTTTGTGAATGAAACATTAGACATCAAAGCTGCGATGTCTGGGTTTGATTCTTTAAACGCTGTCGTTGTGAATGTAATCACTTCTGACGGTGGGTATGAAGACGCTTTTGGCGATGCACAATCGTCTTTAGTGTTACAAGTGTGAGCATCAGCATCGTATGGGCCAATGTCCACAGCTGTCATTGGGTATTTACCAAGAACAGATGTTGGCGCCCAGTAGTAACCGAACCAAGGAGCTTTGTCAGAGTAAGCAGCAGCGATTGATGTCGCCATTGTTTCGCCTGAACCGTGGTCAAAAACTTCAAGACCTTTTACGTCGCGCAAGCCACGTGCTGTGATGTTGTTGTCATTGATAACACGACAACCCCAACCAACTGGACAGTTGTGGAATTTACCACCAACAAGCGCAGGGTTAGCCAAAATACCTTCAAGCGTTGCAAGCTCTGGGTGCTTTTCAATGAGGTAATTAGGAACGAACCAAGCTTCTACGCCGCCGTCTGAAAGCACGTCAGCAAGTTTTACAACTTTGCCTTCTGCTTCGAGCTCTTTGTAGACAGGTGCTGAGTTGATCCAAAGCTCTGTAACGATGTCTGGCTTGCCAGTTTCAGCAACTGAAGTCACAGCCGGAAGCGTTGCAGACGGAACCTTAGTCACTGAACAGCCGTAGCCTTGTTCCATGATGAACTTTGACACAGCTGTTACAACAGCAGATGAAGCCCAGTTCATTTCAGTGATTGTGACCTCACCACATGCAGCTTCAGCTGATGTCGATGAGACCGAAGTCATAAGCATTGCACCAAAGGTGGCACCAGCAAGACCTAGAAGTGTTTTATGCATATTTTTCTCCCAATTTAAATGCACGACACGGTGATGTGATAATACGAGCATCTCAACACAAAAAACACAAGGGTGCGACATTCAAAAAGTCAAGAATAGTTAAGTTTTCTAAAGCTTTCCGACCACCGACAGTCGCAAACGGAACATGTATGTAATGTGGGCTGGGGAGAACATTCTCCATAGGCCATGACACAACTTTGGCTTTGAAAGCAAAAAGGCTGGCCTCCCTCGAAAACCAGCCTGTTAAACTTATTGGGTATAGGAAAAAACCTTCTAGCCTTTGCCTTTCCAAGGAATCAAACGCTTCTCAATGATGCGCATCAACACTTCGATACCAAAACCGATGATACCAATGATCACGATACCCACGATCACAATATCAGTGAGCTGAAATTTTGAGGCGGCGATAATCATCTTACCGATCCCCTTTTCAGCAGCGACGAGCTCAGCAGCGACAACCGTGCCCCAACACACCCCCATCGCAACACGGGCCCCTGTGAAAATATCTGGTAATGAATTTGGAATAATCACCCGCGATAGGATCTGAGATTTACTCGCCCCTAGTGAGTAGGCCGCGTGCACCTTCGAAATATTGACACCTGACACGCCCGAACGCGCGGCAATCGTCATGATCCACAAAGCCGCAAGGAAGAGCAGCGAGATTTTACCCTGCTCCCCAATACCAAACCAAATAATCACCAAAGGAATCAAAGCCAATGGCGGCACGGGACGCATGAATTCTACAATTGGGTCGCACCAACCCCGAAGCCAACCATTAAGCCCCATCGCATAGCCAAGCGGAATACCAAACAAGCACCCAAGGCCAAAACCAATAAACACCCGCGCCAAGGACCAAAAGACATTTTCCCACAGTGAGACGCCCTGATAGCCATTTGCATTCAACTCAAGAAAGGTCGCCCATACTTTTTCAGGCGGCGGCAAAAACAACGCTTCCATTGTCATGCCCTCGCCCGGTCGGATGGATAAGCTCCCACGTCTGGTAATGAAAATCTCGCCAGCTTCAAAAGGAATAACCGTTTCACTCGTGACAGCAATGCCATTGATCTCGGTGATTTGGTAGCCGTCTTCTTTGCCACCGTCATCATTGTTTTGCGCACGCAAAATCTTAGAGCGGCGTTCAATCATCATCACCGCATCATCTTTGGCGAAACCTGCGGAGGTATCTTCTACGGTGAGTTTTTCAACGGGATCACCCTGCTTCGAAACACGAATTTTGACCGTTGCTTTATCCGTTTCACCGGCAGCATTCTTTGCCACGTATTCAAACTGTGCGTCTCCGGTGAATGGTCCAGGGAGACTGAAAGGAAGAAGCTTCGATTCCGTGGCCAAGCCCCAGATGAAGAAGATCGCTAGCACCCCAAGGACAGAGGCAAAACGATTAGCGATAACCGCGCTTTCATCGCCAAAGGTGACTGTCTTTAAGCTGCCATACCCTTTCGCCGCTTTGCCCTTTTTATAAAGACCAAACAGAAACGAAAACACGGCACTAAAAGCCAAAAAGATTATGAAAATAACGGCAATGCCAAAAATCATCCATAAAGACGTTCCAAGGGCACCTTGTAGTTCTGAAATGAAATCAGATTCTAAAAAAAACATAAAAGTCCCCTAACCTGCACCTTCGGTGCGGCCCATAATTTCTTCTTCCATATCCCAGATCATACCGAGAATTTCGTCTCGTACTTCTCCAAATTTTTCATGCTTTTTCACTTCACGAAGGTCCGCATCGACCCCCATTTCAGCAAAGGGAAGATTGTATTCTTTGTGAACCCGACCAGGGCGCGGAGCCATTACTAATAAGCGCTCACCGAGTAGGAGTGCCTCTTCCACTGAGTGGGTGATCAAGATGATGGTCTTGCCCGTCTCTTTCCAGAGTTTCAGCACAAGCCCTTGCATTTTTTCTCGCGTCAGCGCGTCCAACGCACCAAGCGGTTCATCCATCAAAATAACGTCTGGCTCATTAGCAAGACAACGGGCCAAAGCCACACGCTGCTGCATACCGCCAGAAAGTTCGTAAATCGCTTTATCTTTGAAATCTTGAAGCCCAACAACATCAAGCAAATGGTCAACGATCTCATTCGTCTCACGCTGCGGCATACCCTTCATTGAGGGGCCAAAAGCAACATTTTTGCGCACGCTCATCCATTCAAACAGCGCGCCCTTTTGAAACACCATGCCACGTTCTGGACCGGGCCCGGAAACCTGCTGACCATGCAGCGCAATCGTGCCGCTTGTTGGTGCTAGGAAGCCCGCAACAATGTTCAACAATGTGGTCTTGCCACACCCTGATGGGCCAAGAACCGACAGTAATTCGCCTTCTTTGATATTGAGGTTTATGTCTTGTAACGCTTGAACTGCATCGCCATTCGGCAATTCAAAACGCATGGAAACATCTTCGATAAATAATCCGGACATTCGTTCCCCCGCATCAAGATAAGAAAACAGCCCGAACTAGACATAGATCGGGCTGTTATTGTTTTTTGACCTAGAGCTTTGAAGCAGCTTCAAGATAGCTTGAGTTTACAAGAGCACTGTAATCACCAAGCGCTTTGATTTTGCCGCCCTCTTCCAAAGACTTTGCACCAGCTGCCAAGAATTCAGCAACACCGCCGCCCATCCATTTGTCAGAAAGCTGCTCTTCAACTGTTGGGAACACGAATGTACCAATCACAGCTTTAGTGCCTTCAGCATCCATACCAGCAGCTTTACCAATTGCCGCCATCATTGGCGCTGAGTCTTTTGCATATTGAGCATTCATGTCAGCAGTGATCTTAAGGAACTTAGCAAGAATTTCTGGGTTCTCTTCACCAAACGCTGTTGGAATAGATGTTACGTCGAACACTTTACCAACAACGGCTTCTTTTTCAGCACCTTCGATAATTGGGCTACCGTGCTGTTTCATTGTGCGGAGCGCACCACCCCAACCACATGCCATAGCAAGGTCTGTGTTTGGCTGTGAGAATGCAGCAGCTGAATCAGAAGGAGCCATATCAACGATTGTCAAATCAGATTCTGAAATGCCGAAATGTTTCATTTGAGCCAAGAAGCCAGAATGAGCAGCAGTACCAAGCGGCACAGCAACGCGCTTGCCTTTTAGGTCAGCTACATTATCTTTTGAAATCTCAAGCTCTGAACGAACAACACAGTTGTCGTTGTCTGAGTAAGACACAGCAACGTCGACAACTTGAAGGTCTTGACCAGCAGCAGTTGCAACGAGGAACGGTGTAACACCTTGTGAGAATGAAATGTGTACGTCACCTGAAGCCATAGCAGCAGACATTGCTGTACCAGCGTCGAAAGACACCCAGTTCACTTTTACACCAAGTTCTTTTTCATAAATTTTGTTTGCTTGAGCAAATTGGTTCGGCGTTGGCCATTCCAAGAAGTAAGCAACAGTAAGTTCATCAAGCGCTTTTGCCGGGTTTGCTGCAAGCATCATTGTTGCAGATACGCCCATCGCTAGAGTCGCGGCTAATTTTTTGAAAGTCATAGGATTTTCCTTCATACCCGATTTTCAGTTCTCCCTACCAAAGCGTGTCGGTCACAATTTACAAAAACCTTTTGAGCTCAGTTTGAAAATCAAGAAAAACTATAAATTTTCAATATATTATGCTCCAGCGCTTTAGCCTGATTAAAGAACACAACTATTTAGAAGAAGTAGGTAGGTCCAAAACACCGAACCGCGTCATACCAGTTAATTTTAAATCATGGTTGAGAACCGTGCAGGAAACAGCGGCCCAACGCATATTTCTGAAATATCTCAAAATCTAGGCTTCAGATGGCGCTTTACCCAGCATTTCCGTCGCAACCTCGGCGAGGATGGCAATGCCTGCGTCAATCTTTTCTTCTGAAATAGAAGAAAAGCCCAATCTGAAATAGTTCTTATGTGCATCCCCATCGGCGAAGAAGACATCGCCCGGTTCAATCACAACACCGCGTTTTAAAGCAGCCTCCCCAAAAGCAACCGCGTCAAATCCTTTTGGCCCACGACACCAAAATGATGTACCGCCAAAGACAGGCGCTTCTGCCCAGCCAGAAAAATGCGTA
Source organism: Hyphomicrobiales bacterium (assembly GCA_039964305.1). Lineage (GTDB taxonomy): Bacteria > Pseudomonadota > Alphaproteobacteria > Rhizobiales > JACESI01 > JACESI01. Next base: position 11,988 of record JBDVXS010000158.1, on the reverse strand, counting down.
TCAAGCGCCAAGGCCATCGCCTGCCAGCGTTTGTGGTAAGCACGATGCAAACGGTTAATCAGCGCATCATGCCCGCCCAGCGCCAAGAACAAAGCAACCACACGCTGATTGTTTCCCGGTGGGTGGCGCAAGATAAGGCGTCGAAGAGCGCGCAATTCAGCAATCAATTCAGCAGGCGCCACCATAAAGCCCATGCGCAACCCTGGCATGATCGACTTTGAGAGACTGCCCACATAAATCACCCGACCCGATTGATCGAGCGACTTGAGCGCGGGTGTCGGCTCACCGCGATAATTCGTTTCATATTCATAGTCATCTTCAATCACGATAGCATCCGTCGCGTTAGCCCATTCCAAAAGCTCCAACCGACGCTCCATGCTCATGGTAATATTAGTCGGGAATTGGTGGCTTGGCGTGGTGAAAACGATCTTCGAATCGCCAAGTTGGTCAACTCGGATGCCATCACTATCTATACCCACAGCCCGCACATCATTAGAACGCAGCTCAAACATGTTGCGCTGATCGGGATAACCCGGATCTTCTAGGGCCACCGCTGTGTCTTCTTTAACAAGCAGACTGCACAGTAAAAACAAGGCGTTTTGCGCACCCATTGTTACCAGAATTTCCTCTGGCTTTGCCATCACGCCACGGCGCGTGAGAATACGTTGTTGGATTTGCTCAAGCAGCATCGGGTCATCGGCGTTGAACAAATCATCGGTCCAAGCATCCAGCCACTTAACGCTCATGGATTGCCGCATACAGTCGCGCCAAGAACTGATGGGAAACAGGCTCGGATCAACTTGCCCATAGATGAACTGATAGGGGTAGTCGTGCCAGTTCTTCGGCTTCACAATGTTGGTTTGCGCAGCTGGTGAAATACGGAGTTTGTTCGACCAATCAACCTTTGTTGGCGCCTCAGCAGGCGTCGCAGGCTTTACCGCTTGGCGAACAACAGCCGCCCGCGCCTCATCCGACACATAAAAACCAGAGCGTTCGCGGGCGACCAGATAACCGTCAGCAGCAAGCGCTTGGTAGGCAAGCATCACGGTGTTTCTTGAAACTTTCAGCCGTTTGGCCATCACGCGCGTAGAAGGAACAGGTGTGCGCGGTGGCAGTTGATCCGCAATCATCGCATCAACCAGCATCTCTCTGATTTGCGCTTGAAGCGTCATCGGCTTTTCACGTTCTATGTGAAAAAGACTATATCTCATAACACGACCCAACTGGCTACATGAACCACAACAACTCTTTGGCACTATGTCACAAACGCCAAGTTGGCACCATAGCACTATTGCACTGGTACTATGGAATATTTACCGATAGGAAAATGCACTCATTACGACAAATGCGCCGTTAAAGAGTCGCGAAAATGAAATTTTTTGCCAAAATTTCATTTTATAGTCGTTTTCATGGACGATATTCAAACCATCGCAGACGAATGCCACACAGGTGTTGGCACGGACATCCGCGCGCTTCGTAAATCGCGCAGTATTACGCTGGCCGATATGGCAGCAACTTTGGATCGGTCGATTGGCTGGTTAAGCCAAGTAGAACGCGGCCAGACAGAACCCGCCATACCAGACCTTCGCAAAATAGCCCGTACCTTCGAAATCCCGATAAGCTTTTTCTTTCGCAACGAAATGGCCGATGAAAGCGAAAGCGGTTTAATCGTTCGCGCCCATTCACGAGCGAAACTTGGATCACGACAAGATGGGTTAGTGGAAGAACTTCTCTCTCCCAATCTTTCTGGCGATTTTGAGATGATCCGATCAGAATTCGAACCCCATTCAAAAAGCGAGCTTGTTGCCGCGCGACCAACGCAGGAAGGCGGCTATCTTGTTTCTGGTGCCCTCACCTTGTGGATTGGCAACAAGGCGCATCACCTCAATTCAGGTGACAGTTTTCAATTTCAAAATGAACAATACCGCTGGCAAAACAGCGGTGACGAACCAGCCATAGTCCTGTGGGTGATCTCACCCCCAGTCTATTAAGGGTTCTATTAAAAATTACATTGTTGGAGGAATAAACAATGGCAGATTTACCAACCCACGCACGGGTCGTTATTATTGGCGGCGGCGTGGTCGGCGTATCCAGCCTTTATCATCTGGGAAAAGCTGGCTGGACTGATTGTGTTTTGCTTGAAAAAAACGAGCTAACCGCAGGGTCTACATGGCATGCTGCTGGTAACTGCCCGAACTTCTCCAATTCTTGGGCCGTGCTGAACATGCAGCGCTACGGGCTTGAGATGTATCGCACACTTGCCGATGACGTTGATTACCCAATGAACTACCACGTCACAGGTTCAGTTCGCCTCGCCCACTCTATGGAGCGAATGCAGGAGTATGAACGTGTTGCAGGCATGGGCCGTGCTCAAGGACTGGAACTCAAAGTCTGCACGCCGCAAGAGCTAAAAGAGATCAATCCATTCATCGAGCTACATGATCTTGAAGGCGGCCTTTGGGACCCTCTTGATGGTGACATTGATCCAGCACAGCTAACGCAAGCCATGGCAAAAGGCGCGCGTGATTTGGGCCAGAAAATCATTCGCTTCTGCCCATCAACGGGTGTTTCGCGTGATGGTGACGAATGGATCGTCCACACAGAAAAAGGCGACATTCGCTGCGAGTTCGTTGTAAACGCTGCGGGTTATTACGCCCAGCGCGTTGGTGAATGGTTCAAACCATATGGCGGGCGCACGGTCCCAATGGTTACCATGAGCCACCAATATATGCTTTCTGGCGAAATTCCTGAATTGGAAGCTTGGACAAAGGAACAAGGCCACAAAATGCCTTTGATCCGCGATGTGGATATTTCCTACTATTTGCGCCAAGACAAGAACGGCTTGAACCTCGGCCCTTATGAGCGCAACTGTAAAGCCCATTGGGTAAGCCCAGAAGACCCGCTCCCAGATGACTTCTCCTTCCAGCTTTATCCAGATGATCTTGATCGGTTGGAATTCTACATGGAAGACGCCATGGAGCGCTGCCCAATTTTGGGAACACAAGGCATTGAACGCGTTATCAATGGTCCAATCCCTTATGCACCAGATGGCTTGCCATTGATTGGCCCAATGCCGGGTGTAAAGAATGCCTTTGAAGCGCACTGCTTCACCTTCGGCATTGCCCAAGGCGGCGGCGCGGGTAAGGTGCTTGCTGAATGGATCACAGAAGGTGCGACTGAATGGGATATGTGGGCCGTCGATCCACGTCGCTACACTGATTACTGCGACCACGATCATTGCACCCAAAAAGCCATGGAAACCTATGGCCACGAATATGCAATGCACTTCCCCCACCACGAATGGCCAGCAGGACGCGACAAGAAGCTCTCAGCTAACCATGCAAAACTGCTAGAGCTTGGTGGCCAAATGGGTGCCTATAATGGCTGGGAACGTGCCAACTGGTTTGCTAAGGACGGCGATGACACGTCTGAAGCAGCTACACACACATGGAACCGCAAAGGCCCGTGGGAGCCGCGTATTCGTGAAGAATGCGAAGCAGTCCGCGATCATTGCGGCGTGCTCGATATGCCGGGTTTCTCACGCTATGTGTTGAAAGGCGAAGGCGCGGCGGAATGGCTTCGCGGCATGGTAACAGGTGGCTTGCCAAAAGTGGGACGCTTGAACCTCGGCTACTTCGCAGACCATCGCGGACGCATTGTGACGGAAATGTCCGTTATGCGTCACGGAGATGATCTGTTCACCTTGATGACGGCAGCCGTTGCGCAATGGCATGATTTGGAGTGGTTGCAAAAGCATCTTCCTGAAGATGGCTCATTGTTGCTAACAGATCACACGCTCGATTATGCGGTGCTTCTCGTCACAGGGCCGAAGGCACGCGATATTCTTGCGCTGCTGACTGATGGTGATTTATCCCTACCTTGGCTCACCCATCAAAAAGCAACGATCAACGTCATCACCGTCTTGCTTGCACGGGTTTCCTTCGCTGGTGAATTGGGTTGGGAAATTCATGGCGCTATGGCCGATATGCCAGACCTCTATGAGGCAGTCCTCGGCGCAGGCGCAACACCGTTTGGCATGTACGCTCTTAATTCCCTACGCCTTGAAAAAGGCTACCGCACATGGAAAGGCGATCTTTCAACCGATTACACCATGTTTGAAGGTGGCTTAGATCGTTTCATCAAGCTGGATAAAGAGCAAGATTATCCAGGTAAACAAGCCTTAATGAGCGAAAAGCAACAAGGGGCGAAGAAGCGTTTTGTAACAATGACCGTTGATCTGGATGAGTTCGACGCGCCTTACATGTCCACCATTTGGAGTGGCGATGAGGTTGCAGGCGAGATAACATCAGGCGGCTACGGTTATCGTGTGGATAAAGCCATTGCGCTTGGCGTTGTTCGCAGCGATCTGGCAGAAGCTGGCAACACGCTTGAAATCGAAGTTTACGGCAAGCGCCACAAAGCAGAAATCCAAGCAGATGAACCGCTATGGGATTCTGGCAACGAACGCATAAGAGGATGAGACTTTGAGACGCAATATTGTTCTGCTCGATGGTGGCATGGGTCAAGAATTGCAGGCAAGAAGCGATGTAAAACCAACACCGCTTTGGTCCGCGCAATTTCTGCTCGACAAACCAGACATTGTTGAAGGGGTCCACCGCGACTTCATCGAGGCTGGCGCAAAGGTTTTGACACTTAGTTCTTATTCCGTGACACCAGAACGGCTCGCCCGTGATGGAGACATCGCAGATTTTGAACCAATGCAAGAACGTGCACTCGATATTGCAGAGCGCGCAACCTGCGGCAACAAGACAGTCACAGTAGCAGGTTGTTTGCCACCTATGATCGCGAGTTATCGACCAGACCTCGCGCCCGCCTTTGACCAATGCGTTGCGACTTATCAGCAAATCGTTGACGCCCAAAAAGAACGTGTTGATATTTTCATATGTGAAACAATGTCATCCATCAAAGAAGCACGGTCTTCCCTTAAAGCCGCCAAAACCAGTGGCAGGCCTGTATGGGTCGCCCTCAGCGTAGACGATAAAAACCCCACGCTTCTGCGATCAGGTGAAAAGTTTTCGGAAGCCCTCCTAGCCATGGAGCAAGATGGGGCGGATGCCGTCGTAATCAATTGCTCAACACCGGAAGCAATCGATCAAGCCATGGAAATTTTGGCTGAAGGAATGCTCCCGTATGGCGCCTATGCCAATGGGTTCACAAAAATTGATGAACTCCAACCAGGCGGGACAGTCGATACTCTCACCGCACGCAAAGATTTAAGCCCCAAAACATATGCAGATTTTGTCATGGGATGGGTCGAAAAAGGTGCCACCATTGTTGGCGGCTGCTGCGAAGTTGGGCCCGCACATATCAGCGAAATCAACGACCGCCTCAAAGCGGCAGGTCACACAGTGACAGGAAACCTCTAATCATGGCGAAAATTCCACAAAGCGCAAAGGACTTGATTGAGACGTTCCCGCTTGGCTTTGTGGCAACCGTCAACAAAGACGGGCATCCTAACTTGTCACCGAAAGGCACGTTTATGGTGCTTGAAGATGAGACCATCGCCTTTGCAGAAATTCGCTCACCAAACACTATGGCGAACCTTGCCCATGAAGCTCATGTGGAGGTGAACTTCATCGACATTTGGAAGCGCAAAGGTATTCGAATATTCGGATCTGCCACCGTTGTTGAGAAAGAGACAGAAGCCTTCGACATCCTTCTGCCGACTTGGACGACACCCTTCCCCACACTGGCGCCCCGCATAAACGCCATCGTTTTAATCAAGGCCGAGCGTGTCAAGCCTGTGACCACTCCACCTTATGATGATGGTGCGACAGAAGCAGAAATGATTGCCACTTACACAGCGAAATTCGCGGAGATATATCCATGAAAACCCCGCCAACAAAAGCCCGCGTCGTCATTGTTGGCGGTGGCATTGCTGGATGTTCCGTTGCCTACCACCTTGCAAAGCAGGGTTGGAAAGACATCGTTTTGTTAGAGCGCAAGCAGCTGACTTCTGGCACCACATGGCATGCCGCTGGCCTCATTGCACAGCTTCGCGCCTCCAAGAACATGACCAAGCTCGCCAAATACAGCCAAGAACTCTACGGCGAGTTGGAAGCTGAAACAGGCGTTGCAACAGGGTTTCGTCGCTGTGGCTCAATGACAGTGGCTTTGAACGATGAGCGCAAGGAAGAAATTTTCCGCCAAGCCTCCATGGCCCGCGCCTTTGGTGTTGAAGTGGAAGAAATCTCACCAGCAGAAATCAAGCAGCGCTATGAGCACCTCAACATTGATGATGTTGTCGGCGGTGTCTACTTGCCAAAAGACGGTCAAGGCGACCCAGCCAATATCGCGCTCGCCCTTGCCAAAGGCGCAAAGCTCAAAGGCGCACAGGTGCTTGAAAACATCAAAGTCACCGCCATTCACAAACAAGATGGCCGCGTGACAGGTGTTGATTGGGCCAATGACAATGACCAAGGCTCAATCGACGCTGATTACGTCGTTAATTGTGGTGGCATGTGGGGCCATGAAGTGGGCCGCATGGCAGGCGTCACCGTTCCTCTCCATGCTTGCGAACATTTCTACATTGTCACAGAAAGCATTCCCGGCCTGACACAATTGCCAGTGTTGCGGGTTCCTGATGAGTGTGCGTATTTCAAAGAAGATGCGGGTAAAATCTTGCTTGGCGCGTTTGAGCCAGTGTCAAAACCTTGGGGTATGAAAGGCATTCCAGATGATTTTTGCTTTGACCAATTGCCGGAAGACTTTGACCACTTCGAACCAATCTTAGAAAAAGCCGTCAACCGCTTTCCGCAATTGGCAGAGACAGGCATTCACACCTTCTTCAATGGTCCTGAAAGCTTCACGCCAGACGATGCCTATCACCTTGGCGAAGCACCGAACCTAAAAAACTATTTCGTCTGTGCAGGCTTTAACTCCATCGGCATTCAATCGTCAGGCGGTGCTGGCATGGCGCTCGCCTATTGGATGGAACACGGCCACCCGCCGTTTGATGTGTCTGATGTGGACATAAGGCGCATGCAGCCATTTCAAGGCAATAAGACCTATCTGTTTGAACGCTCCAAGGAGACGCTCGGCCTACTCTATGCCGACCACTTCCCTTACCGCCAAATGGCAACCGCCCGTGGCGTGCGCCGTTCGCCCTTCTATCACTATTTAAAAGATGAAGGCGCAGTCTTCGGTGAAGTCGCTGGTTGGGAGCGCGCCAACTGGTTTGCCAAAGAAGGGCAAAAGCCAGAATACGAATATTCATGGAAGCGCCAAAACTGGTTTGACAATAACCGCGACGAGCACATGGCCGTGCGCACCAATGTCGGCATGTATGACATGACCTCCTTCGGTAAAATCCGCATTGAAGGACCGGACGCGGAGAAATTCCTCAATCATGTCTGCGGCAATGATGTTGCGGTTGAGACGGGCAAAATCGTCTACACCCAGTTCCTCAACGAGATGGGCGGCATTGAGGCCGATGTCACGGTGACGCGCCTCTCCGACACCGCCTATATCATCGTCACACCAGCAGCCACCGTACAGCGCGAACTTTATTGGTTGAACCGCCATAAGGGCGAGCATAGCGTTGTTATTTTAGACGTCACATCGGGTGAAGGTGTTCTTGCCGTTATGGGGCCTAATGCCCGCAAGGTGCTAGAGGTTGCCGCTCCCCACCATGACTGGAGCAATGACAACCATCCATTCGGGCAAGCCAGAGACATTGAGCTTGGCATGGGCCTCGCCCGTGCGCACCGTGTGACCTATGTGGGCGAACTTGGCTGGGAAATTTACGTATCCACCGATATGGCAGCCCATGCCTATGAAACATTGCGCGAAGCAGGCCGTGCCCACGATATGAAGCTTTGCGGTATGCATATGATGGATAGCTGCCGCATTGAAAAAGGCTACCGCCACTTTGGTCACGACATTACGGGCGAAGACCACGTTACAGAGGCAGGCCTTGGCTTTGCTGCCAAAACGACCAAAGAGAACTTCATTGGTCGCGACGCCATCCTTCGCAAAAAGGAAGAAGGCCTCAACCTGCGTCTTGTGCAATTCATGCTTGATGATCCCGAGCCGCTTCTCTTCCACAATGAACCTGTCGTACGCGATGGAGAAATCGTCTCTTACGTGACCTCAGGCAATTACGGGCACCATTTGGGTGCCGCAATTGGGATGGGATATGTCCCTTGTAAGGGCGAAACGATAGAACAAATGTTGTCATCTCACTATGAGATCGAAATTGCCGGTACACGGGTAAAGGCAACCGCATCATTGAAACCGCTTTACGACCCAAAATCAGAGCGGGTGAAAGCTTAGGTGGCTTGAATGTCTATTACGAAAACAGATGCACTCATCATTCTTGATCAATTTGACGAAGAGAACGAACCCGCTCATCTCATTGTCAAAAACAAGCATCACACCGCACAAATTAAATTATCGGGAAAAATGATTGAAGCACAATTCAGTATCGATGATTGCTTCATCGTCTTTTTATCAGATGGCGTGGTATTTGAAGACGGCTTGAACATCTACCTGTTGAACAAAGATCTAAGTGTAAAAGACCATGTTTTATTGGCCAACATCTACACAAATGCCATCCTACAAAACTTATCCATTGTTGATGCAAACACACTTAGCTTTTCTTTTTTTAGCAAGGATGAAAAGTGGATATTGGAAATTTTGCAACGAGGGCGATTGATGCCGCTTCTCAACGCTACCCCCGTAAAGTCGATGGTATCATTTTTTAAAAGGAAGTGGATCCGTCTGTCACTAACCTGATCAATTCAAACGATGCGATCTGTATGGAATATGCCCTTACAAAGGCGAGAGTTAAGAAAACAGTCAGCTTAAAATTTCTGGGAGGAAACAATGGCGAGAGAATCGAGACGTTCAGGCGGTCGCAACGCACGTATGGCAGCGCGGGCAGCCGCACTTCCAGAAAATGTTCGCCCCATCAGACCGGGCATGACAGGCGGCAATTATAAGCCCCTCACCGATGAAGGCATGAGCCGCATTAATGAGGCCGTTCTTGACGCGTTAGAAACCATCGGCCTTGCAGATGCCCCGCAATCTGGCATTGATGCCATGGTCGCCGTGGGTGCGATTTACGGTGATGATGGCCGCATCCGCTTTCCACGCTCGTTGGTAGAAGACATGCTCGCCCTTACAAAGCGCGATGTGGTGCTGCATGCGCGCGATCCAAAACATGATCTTGATCTGTCGGGAAGCCGTGTTCATTTCGGCACCGCTGGTGCTGCCGTGAACATTGTCGATGTGGAAGGCAATGCCTACCGTGACAGCACATCAAAAGACCTGCTCAACGCTGCCCAATTGGTCGACGCCCTCGACAATATCCACTTCTTGCAACGTCCAATGGTTTGCCGCGATATTGAAGATAATTTTGAGATGGACATCAACACGCTTTACGGTTGCTGTGCAGGCACCAAAAAACACGTTGGTACAAGCTTCTCCGATCCATCACATGTTGAAGGCTGCATGGGTCTTCTGCACACAATTGCAGGCGGTGAAGATAAATGGCGCGAACGTCCGTTTGTTTCCAATTCTAATTGCTTCGTCGTCCCACCGATGAAGTTCGCAACAGAGAGTTGCGAGACAATGGAAAAATGCATCCGCGCTGGAATGCCTATGCTCTTACTTTCTGCCGGACAAGCAGGCGCAACAGCCCCTGCTCCGCTTGCTGCAACCGTCGTTCAAGCCGTTGCCGAATGTTTGGCAGGGCTTGTTTATGTCAATGCTATTCAACCGGGCTTTCCTGCCGTCTTCGGCACATGGCCTTTCGTTGCGGATTTGCGCTCAGGCTCTATGTCTGGCGGCTCTGGTGAACAAGCGCTACTAACGGCTGCTTGCGCCCAGATGCATCAATACTACGGTTTATGCGGCGGTGCGGCGGCTGGAATTTCAGACGCTAAAATGCCTGATATGCAAGCTGGATGGGAACAAGCCATCTCCAACACCATGGCGGGCCTATCAGGCCTCAACATGGTCTACGAATCCGTTGGTATGCACGCCTCCCTGCTCGGCTTCTGCTTGGAGTCGCTGGTGCTGGGCAATGATATGCTGGGCCAAGTCATGCGCTGTGTACGCGGTGTTGAAGTGACTGAGGACAACGTTAGCATTGAGACCATGAAGCAAGTCTGTCTTGATGGACCCGGCCACTACCTCGCCCATACTGAAACGCTATCTAAGATGCAGACTGAATATGTCTACCCAACGATTGCAGACCGAACCAGCCCGAAAGAATGGGCAGAAGTTGGGAAACCAGATCTCATCAAGGCAGCCACTAGCAAAGTGAATGAAATTTTAGCTGAAGCAGTATCCAAGCGCCTCATTGACCCCATCACCGACGCCGAAATACGTAAAAAATTCAATATTTACGTGTAGACGAGAACAAATCGTCCAAAAAAAGCATTAACAAAATTCGCGTTTATATATGAATACTAAGAACAATTACTCATTATTTAGTAGTTCAAAAATGATTACTTTTGCGCAAAAACCTATAATTGCAATAATATAATTAACGATCCGAAAACACTTTGCATGCATACTCGACATCACAAAAACGTTATCAGGTGGTATTTTAATGTTTACTCGGAATAAAATTACAGACGCGAAACTGGCTGCGCTTGACCGTTCACAAGCAATTATTCAATTCAAGATTGATGGCACCATTGTCAATGCCAACCAGAACTTTCTTGATGCTGTAGGTTATGAAAAATCTGAGATCGTTGGTAAGCACCACAAAATTTTTGTGCGAGAATCCGAGAGAAGCCATGATGATTACCAAAAATTTTGGGACCAATTACGCGCGGGCGAATTTGCATCAGACGAGTTTTGCCGCGTAAGAAAAGACGGCAGCGAAATTTGGATTCAAGCCAGCTACAACCCTCTTTTTGGCGCCAATGGCAAAGTTTTTGGCATGGTCAAGTTTGCAACAGACATTACCGCGCAGAAAATGCGCGCCTCTGATTTCGAGGGTCAAGTCGAAGCAATAAATCGCTCTCAGGCTGTCATAGAATTCTCGCCTGATGGCATTGTACAACATGCAAACGAGAACTTCTTGGGTGCAATGGGTTACAGACTTGATGAGATTGTCGGCCAACACCACCGCAAATTTGTTATTGAGGAGGAAATGGACCGGAATGAATATGAGAATTTTTGGGCAGAACTCAATAACGGAACATATCAGTCCGGTGAGTTTAAACGACGTGGCAAAACAGGCGACGCAGTCTGGATTCAAGCCTCCTACAATCCAATCTATGATCCAATGGGAAGGCTCCAAAAAATTGTCAAATACGCGAGCGATATTACTGCGCAGGTAGAAAATCGGATGCGATTGCGCTCTGCACAAAATGAGATAAGCAGTGAGTTGAACAGCATTACGAGTGCTGTAACCACGACACACAACCAAGCCAATTCGGCTTCTGCTGCATCTAGTCAAGCATCGCAAAATGTTCAATCTGTAGCAACTGGCACTGAAGAACTATCTGCTTCAGTTGGAGAAATCGCAAATCAGGTGCAATCTGCATTGAAAATCTCTACCAGTGCTGTTGATCAAGCAAAATCCACTAACTTGATCGTTTCAAGCCTTGCAGACGCGGGCAATCAGATCGGTGAAGTTGTCGAGCTCATTAATAGCATCGCAGAAAAAACCAACCTACTCGCCCTCAACGCAACGATTGAAGCCGCGCGAGCGGGCGAATCTGGGCGTGGCTTTGCAGTTGTTGCCTCTGAGGTAAAAACTCTTGCGACCCAAACATCAAAAGCAACGGACGAGATCAGTTCGCAAATTTCAAGCGTTCAAGAAAGCACGAAAAGTGCAGTCGATGCTATTGAGACTATTACCGAAACCATCACGCAAATCAGTGACATATCACTGTCTATTGCAACGGCGGTTGATCAACAGCAAGATGTGACGAATGAAATTTCGGCAAACATGCTGCAAGCGTCTCAAGGGGTTGATTCAATTGCGGAAAGTATCCATTAAATTGC
>JBDVXS010000157.1:0-5223 GCA_039964305.1 Hyphomicrobiales bacterium | reverse complement strand
TCAAGGGAGGCGGTATCACACTCGCCAAGCGCCCTGTCTTTAACATCCCCTGAAAGTCCGTCCGGTCCATAACCGACTGCCGACGCTCAGGGGCGTCTAAGGAGGAGGCTTTGAAGGAGCAGAGTACGCGCGAACGTGTTTGGCAGCGCTAATTGCGCACCATCTAACAGTTCAAATCTTTGGTTTAAACAAGCCACAGGCCAGTCCCCACAAACGTCTCTTCCATAATTCTATAACCAGTAGAATCTCAAAAGACAACGAATTCGTTAATGTGGCTGCATTTCTCACAATGTTCACGCAAAAAATCCCCATTAATCAAAAGAGATCGCAATCCTTCCAATTGCCAAATCAACAACACATTGCAGCCCTTTGCCCGCCACATGTGGAGCGTTTTGTACAGCACGCCGCAAAAAACGGCGCATGTAAAAGTCAAACCGACAGAAGGAAAAGACAATGTTTAAAATTGCAAAAAATCCACTTGTTGCTTCAATAATAGCAGCTACAGCACTCACTGTTGTGGCCATGGCGACGCCAACAAAAGCGCAAGAGACAGCTTGCACCGCTGAGTTGCAAGCCGTTGATACGGTTATTCAATCCACGAAGCTAAAGCCTGAGGTTTTACTTAAAGTCACGGCACTGCGTGAATCTGCAATTGCCCGTAACTCTCAAGGTGATGTGACAGGCTGCATGCAAGATGTGGCCGACATTAGAGTGCTTTTAGGCGGTTAGTTGGCTTTACGCCCGTAAACTGGTTTTACGCATAAAGCGTGCCCTCTGCCACAATCACGGCAGCCCCACCAATACGGGCGGCGAGAAACTCGCCGTCCTCAATATCGATTTCAAGAACAATGTCAGATGCACGGTCCATCTCATAACCCTGCTCAATAAACAGCGTGTGACTACCATCACCCAGACCTTCATATTTCAAAATCGCCCCAACCAATGCTGCAACCGCTGACCCAGTCGCAGGGTCTTCTACAATGCCTGCATTGGGCCAAAACATGCGCGCATGAAATGCCGCTTTATAGGACACGCCACCGCGTGCATAAATAAAGGCATTGTCTCTTTCTGCTGTATCAAAAGCACGCTCCCATGCAGCTGGGTTGGTTTTGATATTTTCTACAACCTTCACGCTGGAAACTGGCACAAGAGAAAACGGCACACCGCCACTAAACACACCAGGACGATGCTTATCAAAGCCAATATCATCTTCGTGAAGACCGAGTGCTTCTGCAATATGAACGCGAGAGACGGCAGGGGCGACCTCTTGCGGTAAGGCAGGCAGGGTGAAAGTTGCATGACCCGTCCGTCCGGGATGAACCACAACACCCGTTTTCACGAGACCAACCCGCTCTTCTAGCGCGATAGCCATATCTGTTGGTTGCTCAACCTCACCAAGCGCGCGCTTTGCAAGCAGCACGGCTGTGCCAACCGTTGGATGCCCCGCAAAGGGCAATTCAGCAGACGGCGTAAAAATTCGAAGCGCTGCATTATTGCCTGCATCTTCTGCCGGAAACACAAACACGGTTTCAGACAAATTGAATTCACCTGCAATTTTCTGCATGGCGGCAGTGTCCAACCCTTCCCCATCCAAAACCACCGCAAGCGGATTGCCTTGGAAGGGCGTGTCTGTGAACACATCAAGCACGGCATAGGGGCGTGACTTCATAATCTAAGTCCTTACCCAACCGTTCGACGGACAACTTCTTTAATCGTCAATCCTTGCACAACAATCGAGAAAATCACCACTGCATAAGTCGCCGTCATAATCAGTGGTTTCGCGCCCACCGCTGGAAGGGACAAGGCCAATGCCACAGAAATACCGCCGCGCACCCCGCCCCATGTGAGCACAGGGATCACACCTTTGGAAAACGCAAAGCCCAGCGACAGTGTCAAAATTGGAAGGGACACAGCTGCAAGGCGGGCGAACAAAACGATTGGGATTGATAAAACCGCGATCCACGCAAAGGACGGATCAATTGAAATCACCAAGACCTCAAGACCGATCAACAAGAAGAGGACTGAGTTCAAGATCTCATCAATCATTTCCCAAAAATCAAACAGTGCCTCGCGCGTGTCGTCACTCATGGCGCGTTCTGCTCCACGGTTACCGATGAACAGGCCTGCAACCACCACAGCGATTGGACCAGACAAATGCAGGCGAAGGCAAACGGCATAAACACCAGCAACAAGGCCAAGCGTCAAAAGAATTTCCACCATGTCATGATCAATCGCTGCCATCATGCGGTAGACGACGTAGCCAACCAGCATACCAAGCACCGCGCCACCAACGGCTTCAACGAAGAACAATTCTGCAATGTGAAGCGCATCAAGATTGCCACCATCAGCACCAACAGCCACAGCAACGATGATTGTGAAAACCACAACGCCAACACCATCATTAAACAGACTTTCGCCCGCAATTTTGGCTTCCAGTGAATCTGGAATGCTGATGGATTTGAGCAATGATAGGACGGCAACAGGATCTGTCGGGCTGATTAAAGCACCAAACACGAGCGCCCAAGCATAAGTAATCGGCACACCAAACAAATGCGCCAAGAGCCAGAACAACGTGCCAACGATGAAAGTTGAGAGCACAACGCCAAAAGTTGCCATTAAACCAATCGGCCATTTTTGCTCACGCATCAAATTCAAATTAACATGCAACGCGCCAGCAAAAAGCAAGAATGCCAACATGCCGTTCATCACAGTTTCAAAGAAATCAATCTGGCCAATAGCCGATTGCACCGCATCCGTCAGACCCAAATCTGGGAAGAGCGCCTCCAGCAAAATCAGGAAAAAAGATGTCGCCAGCGCCATGACCAGAAGGCCAATCGTATGCGGCAATTTCACAAAGGTACTGTTCACCCAGCTTAATACAGCGGAGATCGATAAAATAAGCGCAATAATTTCAAATAAGGTGAGCATTGAAGAGCCTCTGATGATCAAAGTTTACTTTTGATAATCGGAAGCGCTCGAACACGCAAATAATAAGATTGTTGAAACTGCTAATTACCGCAGATATTTTAATCGCGACGATCGCTTTGACGACGGTTTTGTGGTCCACGGCGTTCAACGCCATCCCAAGTGCTGTGGGCAGTTGGTTCAACAGCCTTTGGTTTTACATAACGAATACCCATCGCATCTGGCGTGCGCCAAATAGCTTCGGCAATTCGAAAATCACGATCAGGATGGACCTTCAATTCGAACATATTCGGGATAACTTGGTTTTGTGAAACCACCAACAAAGCACCATCATCAGATTCATTTCTGACCATGCATTCCGTTGAACAATATCTGTCTTTGAAGGCAATTACACCCTTCTTAAGAGCCCGCGTACGTGGCATCGCTCTACGTTCTTCAGTAATTTTTTCTGCTGCTTCTGACATTATTCAATCTCGATGAGGCGCTAAAATTCCATTTGTATGTAATGAATACTAAATGTGAGAGCTTAAAATCCCTTTAAAGAACTTACTTAAAAAACAGTAAGGGGCTGAAATTTTCAGCCCCAAACCATTGAAATAAAACAATAAATTTACATAAATTAAGTTATTTAACTTAATTTTTTGCCTTGTCTACAAGTGCATTTGACTTAATCCAAGGCATCATGCCACGCAGTTTTTCGCCAACTTCTTCGATTTGGTGGGCATCGTTCAAGCGACGGATACCTTTAAAGCGGGCCTGACCAGCTTTACATTCTTGCATCCACTCAGATGTAAATTTACCTGTTTGAATGTCATCAAGAATGCGCTTCATTTCTGCTTTTGTCTCAGATGTCACAACACGTGGACCAGATTTGTATTCGCCCCACTCAGCCGTGTTTGAGATTGAGTAGTTCATGTTGGCAATGCCGCCTTCGTAGATCAAGTCAACGATAAGCTTCACTTCGTGCAAGCATTCGAAATAAGCCATTTCTGGTGCGTAACCAGCTTCGACCAATGTTTCAAAACCAGCGCGGATAAGTTCAACCAAACCACCACAAAGAACGGCCTGCTCACCGAACAAGTCAGTTTCGCACTCTTCTTTAAATGTTGTCTCGATGATGCCAGAACGACCACCACCAACGCCTGATGCGTATGATAGAGCCAAATCAAGCGCGTTGCCTGATGCGTCTTGGTCGATGGCAACAAGACACGGCACGCCGCCGCCTTTTTGGTATTCGCCGCGCACTGTGTGGCCTGGGCCTTTTGGTGCAATCATCATCACGTCGATTGACGCTGCTGGCTCGATAAGGCCGAAGTGAACGTTCAAACCGTGAGCAAAAGCAATCGCAGAACCATCGCGAATGTTTGCTGCAATGTGGTCGTTGTAGATGTCTGCTTGAAGCTCATCAGGTGCTGCCATCATCATAAGGTCTGCAACAGCTGCTGCTTCTGCCACTGTTTTCACTTCAAAGCCGTCAGCTTCTGCTTTAAGCGCAGTTGTTGAACCCGCACGAAGAGCGACGATTACGCCTTCAACGCCTGAGTCTTTCAGGTTCATCGCATGGGCACGGCCTTGTGAACCGTAACCAATGATGGCCACTTTTTTAGATTTGATAAGGTTCAGGTCTGCATCCTGATCATAATAAACGCGCATGGTGTTCTCCCTAATTTGCGTGTGTCTTTGATTGTTGTTGTGCGCCAAAAAGCGCGAAGAATTGTTGTGTTGCCCGCTTAGCATCTTGCTTAACGTCAACAAGATCCGCGCTGCCGTCATCACCCAACAGTGCACGAATTTGCATGTCGCGCACCACAAGGCCGAAAAACGAACGAAACGCTTCATCCGTGGTCGTAAATTCAATCACCCCAGCCTCACGGCCAAGGTCAAGAATTGGTTTTAAACGCGCCGCCATAGCAAAAGGCCCGTTTTGTAAAACGATAGTGCCAAGATCACTCTTGGAAGACGCTGCATGGCTAACCGCCAAACGATTGAGCGCGACGGATACATCACCTGATAAAACGGTGAGCCAACGCTCAGCAAAACGCTCTAGAATATCTTGCAAACCCGCCCTATCCGGCTGCTCGCCAGTAGGTGCGTCGATCTTCACTTTTGATGCTTGCCAACGAACAGTCGCGGTGAGCAGTCCATCACGATCACCGAACCATTTATAGAGCGTTTCCTTAGAGCAATTAGCCCGCGCCGCCACCCCATTCATGGTGAACCCGTCACCCGTCTCCACCATCAAATCCAGCGCAGCACTCAGCACTTCGCTTTGGCGTTTTGACAATTCTGTCTCTGGGG
>JBDVXS010000156.1:0-22100 GCA_039964305.1 Hyphomicrobiales bacterium | reverse complement strand
GGAGCGCTCCTTCAACAATCATTGGGGCGTGCCGCTGACGTTGTCGCGTACACCGGTGGATATTGATTATGGCATTTATGAAATAGGCATGAACCACCCCGACGAAATTGTTCCCTTGGTTGATATGGTGCGCCCTGATGTGGCGATTATCACCACGGTTGAGCCGGTTCATTTGGAGTTTTTTGAAAACGAGCAAGAAATTGCCCGTGCTAAAGCTGAGATATTTACAGGCATTGTCGCGGGTGGCACAGCGGTGCTGAATTTGGACAATCGGCACTTTGAGTTTTTGAAAAACCTCGCTGGCGAGCAAGGCATTAACATTGCGACATTTGGCGAAGAGGGTAGCGCAGATGTGCGTTTGCTTAATGCCGAACTTGACGAAGAGGGCACCACTGTTCGTGCGTCCGTGTTCGGTAAAGAGGTGTCGTATCGATTGAGCCAACCAGGTCGTCATATTGTTCAAAATTCATTGGCTGTTTGTGCCGCACTCCATCTAACGGGCGCGGACCTTGAAACAGGATTGCAAACGCTTGCAACCATCGAAGCAGGCCGTGGTCGTGGCGCACGCCTAGAGCTTGATGTTGATGATGGCATTATCACTATTCTCGATGAAAGCTATAACGCCAACCCTGCTTCTATGCGGGCAGCGATTGGCCTGCTTGGCGCAGCGCAGTGCGCAGAAGGTGGCCGACGGATCGCCGTGCTTGGCGATATGCTAGAGCTTGGCGAAGAAAGCGATGCCTTGCATGCTGGACTTTGCGATGCCTTAGAAGCTGCGAATGTTGATCTTGCCTTTCTTAGCGGCCCGCATATGAATGCGCTTTTTGATGCAATTCCTGCAAAAATGCGTGGGAAATATGCTGCAACGTCCGATAGTCTTACAGAAAGATTGCTCGACACGGTTGCAAAAGGGGACGTGCTTATGGTCAAAGGGTCTTTAGGGAGTAAAATGGGGCCAATCGTTGATTCATTTATGAACCGTTTCCCGACCCGTTCCCGTTCTTAGTTCCTAGCGTTAAAATTCACACGAACTCAAAAGAGTACGATGCTTTTACTTCTTGCTGACCTTGCCGATACTTATCCTGCCCTCAACGTCTTTCGCTACATTACCTTCCGTGGTGGATTAGCGACTGTGACGGCCATGTTGTTTATGTTCATTTTTGGTCCATCGATGATCAAAATGCTTCGAGCAAAGCAGGGCAAAGGGCAACCCATTCGCGAAGATGGGCCTGAAAGCCACATTATCGCCAAAGCAGGCACACCCACCATGGGCGGATTGATGATCCTGTCAGGGTTGTTCGTCTCGACATTGCTGTGGGCTGATTTAACCAATGTCTATGTGCAAATGGTGATGTTTGTAACGCTTGGTTTTGGCGCGATTGGTTTTTATGATGACTATTTGAAAGTCAGCCGACAAAGCCATAAGGGCTTTCCAGGGAAAATACGCTTGGCGTTGGAGTTTGTAATTGCGGGGCTTGCTTGTTGGTTTATCTCCAACAATACAGACGCTCAATATGCAACCAGCCTAACCTTCCCGTTCCTAAAAGACTTGGTGCTGAACCTTGGCTATTTCTTCATTCCGTTCGCTGCCTTCGTCATTGTTGGAACAGGCAATGCGGTGAACCTCACCGATGGCTTAGACGGTCTTGCCATTGTGCCCGTGATGATTGCAATGGGCTCGTTTGGTTTCATTGCTTATCTTTCTGGTAATGCGGTGTTTGCCGACTATCTCCAAATTCACAATGTGTCGGGTACGGGGGAGCTTGCGATTATTTGTGGGGCGATCATTGGCGCCGGTCTTGGTTTCCTTTGGTACAATGCACCACCTGCTGCGATCTTTATGGGTGACACTGGCTCACTCGGACTGGGCGGTGCGCTTGGTACGATTGCTGTTGCAACAAAGCACGAAATTGTTTTGGCAATTATCGGCGGTTTGTTTGTGCTTGAGGCTTTGTCTGTAATCATTCAGGTCATCTCATTTAAGACCACAGGAAAGCGTGTGTTCCGTATGGCGCCGATCCATCACCATTTTGAGAAAAAGGGTTGGACCGAACCGCAGGTTGTTATTCGGTTTTGGATTATTGCGTTTATTCTGGCCCTCATCGGTCTGACGACCTTGAAATTACGGTAAGAGCTGATGATCCCTGTCACCCACATGCACGGAAAATCAGTTTTGGTGCTGGGGCTTGGCGGGTCTGGTCTGGCAACGGCTGAGGCGTTGAAAGCTGGCGGTGCTAACGTGCTGGCTTTTGATGACAATGAAGCACAGGTTGCACGGGCAGGGGACGCGGGTATTGACTGTGCTGACTTGCGCGACGTGGACTTTGATGGGTTCGAAGCACTTGTTCTTTCACCAGGCATACCACTTACCCATCCAGAACCGCATTGGAGCGTGAAGAAAGCGCAGGCAGCGGGTGTTTCGGTTATTGGTGATGTGGAGCTATTCAATCGCGAGCGTTTGAGCGTTGCGCCTGATTGCCCTTTTATTGCGATTACTGGCACAAACGGAAAATCTACCACAACTGCGTTGCTCTCTCATATGTTGAGTGTTGCAGGTTACGATGTGCAAATGGGCGGGAATATTGGCCGCGCTGTTTTGACCCTTGATCCGTTGTCCAATGACAAGTGTTACGTGGTGGAATGCTCATCTTACCAAATTGATCTTGCGCCAAGTTTGAAGCCGAGCATTGGTGTTCATCTCAATATCAGCCCTGACCATATCGACCGTCACGGCACGGTGGAACATTATGCTGATGTGAAGGCGCGTCTTGTGTTAGGCGCTGACCATGCTGTTGTTGGTGTAGACGATGCACTCTCCGCCAAAATTGCTAATCAATGTGATGCCAATGATGTTTCCCTAACGCGTGTATCCCTGAGTGGTGACGCGTCCGTTAGTGCGTGTGGTCGTGAAATTTTTAATGGCCATACGGCTGTTGCTAATGTGGCGGATATTACCAGTTTGCGCGGGGCGCATAACTTGCAAAATGCGGCGATTGCCTATGCTGTATGCCATAAGATGGGGCTTGATGATGCCGCCATCCAAAAGGGTTTAAAGAGCTTTGGCGGCTTGCCGCATCGCTTGGAACAAGTGGCTGAACGTGACGGTATTTTCTTCGTCAATGACAGCAAAGCAACCAATGCAGACGCAGCAGCAAAGGCGTTGGCAAGCTTTGATAAAATTTATTGGATATTAGGCGGACTGCCAAAAGATGGTGGTATAGAAAGTCTTAACGAGTTCTTTCCTAAAATAGTTCATGCTTTCTTAATTGGTGAGGCCGCAGAAGCCTTCTCAGAAGCTTTGACAGGAAAAGTACCTTACTCAGTGAGTAAGACATTAGAAGTAGCGACGCGTGACGCGGTAGCAATGTCTACGGCAAGGTCGATTGAAGTAAATGAGACAGTGGCAGTGCTTCTCGCACCCGCCTGTGCAAGCTGGGATCAGTTTTCCAGTTTCGAGGCGCGCGGGGACGCATTTAAGTCTCACGTAAAACTTGAATTGAACTAGACCAACAAGCAGATAGCTAAAATTCTGTGGTCTCAAAGTGGGGAATGACGCTATGGTATCAAGGGCAGACCGATCGCCTATCGCAAACTGGTGGTGGACCATCGATAAACCAATGCTTTTTGGTTTGATCGCTTTAATGTTTTTAGGCCTTATCTTGTCGTTTGCTGCAAGCCCTTCGATTGCGGAACAATTAGGCCTTGAGAGCTATTTCTTTGTAAAACGCCACGCGATTTTTGCGATACCAGCCTTGTTCATGCTGTTGTTCGTTTCCTTCTTGAACACCAAGCTGATCAGACGGTTGGCTTTGTTGATGTTTATTGGCGGGCTTCTTCTTCTGATTTATACGCTCTTTGCGGGCGACGTTGTTAAAGGCTCACGCCGCTGGATCTCGCTCGCCGGCTTTACCGTTCAACCATCAGAAATTGTCAAACCAGCGTTCATCATTTTGGTGGCTTGGTTGTTTGCTGAAAATGCAAAGCGGCCTGATATTCCGGGCAATGTTTTTGCTATGCTACTACTTGCCGTTTTCGGTGCCGTGTTGGTGGCGCAACCTGATATTGGGCAAACGGCTTTGATCACGCTCACATGGTGCGTGATGTTCTTTATGGCTGGGTTATCTTGGCTGTGGATCATCATCTTAGGTCTGTTGAGTATGGGCGGCATGACAGCAGCTTATCTCTTTGTCCCCCATGTCACGGGGCGGATTGATCGCTTTTTGAACCCTGAAAGTGGGGATACTTATCAGGTGGATAAAGCGCTTGAAGCGTTTTTCTCTGGCGGTTGGTTTGGCCGTGGCCCAGGTGAAGGTGTCGTTAAGCGTGGCGTACCAGATAGCCATACAGATTTCATCTTTGCCATCATCGGCGAAGAGTTTGGAATTATCGCCTGCTTATTGCTTGCCCTGTTCTTCTTACTGCTGGTTATGCGCGGGCTTTATCTTGGGTTTCGCCAAGAAGATACATTCGTTCGATTGGCTGTTGGTGGTTTGACTATTATGTTCGGGATGCAGGCTGGCATTAACATGATGGTCAATTTGCAATTAGCACC
This sequence comes from Hyphomicrobiales bacterium, assembly GCA_039964305.1. Classification (GTDB taxonomy): domain Bacteria; phylum Pseudomonadota; class Alphaproteobacteria; order Rhizobiales; family JACESI01; genus JACESI01. The sequence continues at coordinate 17,548 of JBDVXS010000156.1, read as the reverse complement.
GACCAAAGGCATGACCTTACCGTTTATTTCTTACGGCGGTTCTTCCCTACTTTCCGTTGCGATTGCTATGGGGATGGTGCTAGGTCTGGCGCGTAAACGTCCGAAACAATATCGAGTGACGATGACACCGCATGTGCCTGATTTGGGCGCGAACCAGCAGCCTGCTTGAGCGATTTAATAAATGGAAAATTCTCAATCAAAGCCAAAACGCGCCCTTGTATGTGCTGGTGGAACAGGCGGCCATCTTTTCCCTGCCCATGCCCTTGCAAGTGAATTAACAAGGCGCGGATATGACGTGCACCTTGTCTCTGATGAGCGCACAGAGCGCTTCGCGAAGGACTTTCCTTGCGTGGAGCGTCATTCCATAAAATCGGCAACCCTTTCAGGGCGAAACCCAATTCAGCTTTTGAAAGCGTTTTATTCGCTTATGTCTGGATATTTGTCGGCGCGTCGTTTGATGGGAAAAATCCAGCCAGACGTGGTGATTGGCTTTGGTGGCTATCCGACAGTGCCGCCAATGCTTGCGGCCTCCACCAAGGGTTATCCAACAATGATCCACGAAGCCAATGCGGTTTTGGGGCGGGCAAATAAGTTTTTGAGCGATAAGGTGAGAGCCGTCGCTCTCGGATTGCCTCTCACGGGAAAAGTGCCATGGCGCTTTTTCTACACTGGCAACCCAGTGCGTGATGATGCGCTTGTTGCAGCACAAAAAACATATACGCCGTCTAACGAAGGTGAGACCTTTTGTTTGACGGTATTTGGTGGAAGCCAAGGGGCGCAGGTTTTTTCGAGCGTTGTTTTAAAAGCCATCGGTCAATTGCCTGAACATTTGCGTAAGCGTTTAAAGGTTGTGCAACAAGCGCGGCCAGAAGATCAGCCCGTTGTTGAAGCTGCTTATGAGCTGATGGAAATTCCGGCAGAGGTTGCCCCCTTCTTTGAAAATATGGTTGGGCATATAGGCGACAGCCATTTGGTGATTTGTCGTTCTGGTGCCTCAACAACCGCCGAACTTGCGGTGATTGGGCGTCCTGCCATTCTCGTGCCTTACCCCCATGCGCTTGATCATGACCAAGCGGCCAATGCGGCAGCACTGGTGGAAAATGGCGGCGGCTGGGTAAAGAAACAAGACGGCTTTACAGCTGATTGGTTGGCAGGCGAATTGTTGCGCATGATGGAAGATCCATCATTGCTTGAAACAGCAGCACGCAATGCCAAAGAACAAGGCCGCGCAGATGCGGCGCAAAGATTAGCCAATGCGGCGGATGCCCTTGCTAATCGCCAAGAATTAACTCAAGAACTCGTTGATCAAACGTCGGAGATATAAATCCCATGAAAATGCCTCAAAATATTGGACCGGTTCATTTTGTCGGTATTGGCGGTATTGGCATGAGCGGCATTGCCGAAGTGCTGCAAACTTTGGGCTATACCGTTCAAGGGTCTGACATGTCAGACAGTGCCAATGTGCAGCGCCTTCGCAAGAAGGGCATTGAGGTCAACATCGGCCACCACGCCGATAATCTTGGCGATGCTGAGGTGGTTGTTGTCTCCTCTGCCATTAAAGCCGAAAACCCTGAACTGATGGCAGCCCGTGAGCGCGTGCTTCCTGTTGTGCGCCGTGCTGAAATGCTGGCTGAACTGATGCGCTTTAAATCAGCGATTGCTGTTGGCGGTACACACGGGAAAACAACCACCACTTCTATGGTCGCGGCTTTGTTAGAAGCAGGCCAAAAAGACCCGACGGTAATCAATGGCGGCATCATCAACGCCTATGGCACCAATGCCCGTATGGGTGGTGGGGACTGGATGGTTGTGGAAGCTGACGAATCTGATGGTACGTTTGTTAAGCTGCCTGCTGATGTAGCCATTGTTACGAATATGGACCCAGAGCACCTCGATCACTACGGCACTTTTGATGCTGTAAAAGCGGCGTTTCAGCGGTTCGTTGAAAATGTCCCTTTTTATGGGTTCTCGGTCATGTGTATTGACCACCCAGAGGTGCAGCGCCTTGTCGGTCAAATCGAAGATCGCCGCATCATCACCTATGGTGAAAACCCGCAAGCTGATGTGCGCTTTGAAGACATTCGTGCAGAAGGCGGTTCAACCCGCTTTAGTGTGGTTATTAATAATCGCCGCACCGACGCCGTTGAAGAAATTTCTAACCTCCTGCTACCAATGCCGGGCCACCACAATGTATCCAATGCGACGGCTGCGATTGCCGTTGCCTCAGCGCTTGGGGTTGGCAGCGATGAAATTCGCGACGGTCTTGCAAGCTTCTCAGGCGTGAAGCGCCGCTTTACGCATACGGGCTCTTGGAAGGGTGTCGAAGTATTCGACGATTATGGCCACCACCCTGTCGAGATTGCGAGCGTCTTAAAGGCGGCACGTTCTGCGGCACAAGGCAAAGTCGTAGCCGTGGTGCAACCGCACCGCTATACGCGCCTTCAAAGTCTGTTCGATGATTTCTGCACATGCTTCAATGATGCGGACACCGTGATTGTTGCCCCTGTTTATGAAGCAGGCGAAACGCATATTGAAGGGGCAGACCGTGACAGCCTCGCCGATGGTTTGCGCCAACGTGGGCACCGTAATGTTGTTGTCACAGAGGGCCCATCTGATTTGGCTGGCATTGTTGCTGAAGAAGCTTCCGCTGGTGATTATGTGATGTGTCTTGGTGCGGGGAGCATCTCTGCATGGGCAAACGCTCTGCCTGACGAACTAGCCGCACTTGGTGACGGCTAAAGGGAGACGCAAATGGCTTTCGCCGATCTATTGCCCCAGCTTCAACCTTGGGTTTCTAATGTGCGTGGGCGCTTAAGTGCCAATGCTGATTTGAGCAAGGTTACATGGTTTCGGGTCGGTGGACCTGCGCAACTGCTTTTTCAACCTGCCGACGAAGAAGACCTCCAGCTATTTTTGACGAACTTACCGCAAGAAATTCCCGTGATGGTGATTGGCGTTGGCTCTAATTTGCTGGTGCGTGATGGCGGTATTGAGGGCGTGGTAATTCGCCTTTCTGCCAAAGGCTTTGGCGCGATAGAGCGCGATGGCGATACGACCATTCGTGTGGGCGCTGTCAGCCAAGACAAGCGCGTTGCAGCCTTTGCGCTTGAATGCGGGCTTGATGGTTTTGCCTTTTATCACGGCATACCGGGCGGCATTGGCGGTGCACTTCGCATGAACGCAGGCGCCAACGGCACGGAGACGAAAGACTGCGTTAAAGAGATTGTCGCGATTGATCGCAAGGGCGAGCGCCATGTTTTGAGCAATGCGGATATGGGCTACGCCTATCGCCATTCAGACGCGGCGGCAGATTTGATATTTACTGAGGCGGTCTACCAAGGAACGCCCGCGGACAAAGCCGCAATCCAAGAACAAATGGACGCCGTGCAACACCACCGCGAAACCGTTCAGCCCGTGAAAGAAAAGACGGGCGGTTCAACCTTCAAAAACCCTGAGGGCACGAGCGCATGGAAAGAAGTCGATGCCGCAGGCTGTCGCGGGCTTATGGTGGGTGGCGCTCAAATGAGCGAGATGCATTGTAATTTCATGATCAACACGGGCGGCGCCACGGCGACGGACCTTGAGACACTAGGCGAGACGGTTCGTGCGCGGGTGTTGGAAAATTCGGGTGTCAGGTTGCACTGGGAAATCAAGCGGCTTGGTGTTTGGCCTGAGGGTGTGCAGGTTTCGGAGTTTATGGGGTAGGGGGTTGTTACGGGTTTGACGGTCTCTACCACCATTCTCAATGTGATGTTGATTGAGACCATTAATGGAGCGAACAAAACTTATGACGGATCCTCAAAATTCTGGCTTGTCTATAGAAGATTGGCGCAATCTCGTTTTAATCGGAGCAGCAGTAATAGCACTGCCCCTTGCAATTTGGCGATCTTGGATCGCCCATAAACAAATACGCTTGTCTGAAGCCGGCCAGAATTTGGACCGTTATCAGAAAAGTGCTGCCATGCTTGGTGATGATAAATTATCAGTTAGAATAGCTGGCGTTCTTGCCCTTCAAGACCTTGCTGAAATAAGTAGGGTTTCCTATAGCGTGAAGGTGCAGATAATACTTGCTTCATTTATCCGCGATCGCAGTCTAGTTTCCGTCAAAGATACAGACGAACCACAAAATAACACTAGAAAAACTAAACTTACCACGGACAAAGATATTCGAAGCGCAATTCATACGATTGGACTTTGCCGTACCCATTATATGTCCAGTCGCCCCCCCGACATGCAGGGTCTTGAGGGCCCCATATTAATGCTGATAGGTTCGAAAAAACTAGTATTTAGTGTACCATTGGACTTGCAAAATACGAATCTAGTCGGAGCCAATTTTTCTCATTTTAACTGGCAAAACACAAATTTCGCATATGCCAATATGAGGGAAGCGCTTCTCAGTAACTCCAACTTGTACGATGCCGATTTTAGTCTTGCTGATCTTAGCGGTTCTGATCTTAGTAATTCTGATTTGACGTCGTCCGACCTTTCATATGCGAATTTCGCGGGAGCAGACATTTCAAGTGCAAACTTCAAACATGCTGATCTTACCAAAGCTAGAAATCTTACTATCCAACAACTTGAAACGGCTATAAATGTCGATCCCAAATGGCTCAAAATCGCGGAAAATAGTGAAGATTAAGTCCGTTGGCCCTTAACTATAGGGCAATGTGTCGAATCATGACTTCTCCAAAATCTTCACCATCGCCTCATAACCCCGCGATTTCGCAAGGTCTAACGGCGTTCTTCCAAACTTATCTGCCAGCGTTTTGCTTGCGCCTGCGTCTACCAATGCTTGGGCCGTCTTTTGATGATCTGAACCGCCATCACCCAGCACCACGCTTTTAATCAGCACTGTCCAGTGGAGGTTGTTGACGTGTTCGGGCCTCGAATGAGCTAATAAGATGTTTTCAGCGCATTAATCCCATTCGCCGGAGACTTTTGCGAAGCGGACCAGTTGATAGGCCCCAATATTTTTATGCGACAATTCTCGAATGACATCAGGGGCCACCTGAATTGGCATAATCAATTCGTATCCGTGATCTAATGATGATATTAAATGCAGCCGATCTACGCCAAATAGCTCCTTTATTGTATTCAAAGCCATATCTTCAATTTCACCGACTTCCAGATAGAATTTGTATAGGGAGCGGGAATAATCTCTTGGTGTATTGAGCTTTGCAATGTCTTCAGAGTCCATTTGTGTATCCGATCTAAATGCAACTTGGTCTTGAAAATATAGGCATGGAAAATGTCAGAAATAATATTGCCGTCTACCTAAATAGTCGCTCTCGATGACACCTTTGAGGCGTCCTCTTTTATCGGCTTCACTGGGAAATTAAGCGTCTTGGCGTTTGGCCTGAGGGTGTGCAGATTTCGGAGTTTATGGGGTAGGGTGTTCTTACGGGTGGCGAGCCTGTCTGTTATGATCTGCCACCAGCTGCTTTGAACCCAATCTGACACTTCAGAAAAGTTCATGTTTTGGTTTCTGGGACCATTGTGCTACGAAATCAGCATGAGACCTATGACCTCTTTTTTCTGGATTGCGGCTGGTGCAATTTTAGTTGTTTCTGGCTTCGCTTACGATTTGTTATTCGCTGGGCTTCCCTATCAGGACCCATCTCCTGAAATACAAGCGAGCTGGATATTTCATAAAGGCGTAGCTGAAAGTATCATGGTCGCAGGGGTAACAGTCCTTGGTATCGGCTGTATATGGAAAGCGTTCCAGTGGATCATGCGCCTATTGGGAAGGCAGAAGACGGATTAGCTACCGTCGCAATGCCAACGGCAGTTTTGTCCGCATACCAGCCCTAAATGCCCGTCACTCTCATCTCCAACGTCATCACTCATCCATTTCCAAAATCTTCACCATCGCCTCATAGCCCCGCGATTTCGCAAGGTCTAACGGCGTTCTTCCAAACTTATCTGCCAGCGTTTTGCTTGCGCCGGCGTTTACTAGCGCTTGGGCCGTCTTTTGATGATCTGAACCGCCATCACCCAGCACCACGCTTTCAATCAGCGCTGTCCAGTGGAGGTTGTTGACGTGATCGAGCGGGGCGCCTGCTTCTATCAATGTTTGCACCACTGAGAAATGTCCAAGGTGTGCTGCGGCGATGAGGGCGGTGCCGTCGTAGATGCTGGTGATGTTGGTTGATTTATTGCCAAGCTCTAGCGCCACTTTCATGGTTTCAAGATCATCAGCAACGGCGGCGATTGTGACGACGTCATAGATGCCATCTTCAAGCGCGTTCACATCAGCACCCGCTTTGGCAAGGCTGCGCATAATGGCGTGTTGTCCTGCAAAGCCTGCGATGTGAAAAGCGGTGCGTTCATGGCGGTCTGTTTGTTCAATATCGGCGCCCGCTTTGATAAGCTTTTCAAGCTCAGCCACATTGCCCTCATGGGCGGCTTTGTGCAGGCCTTCATAAGCGGCAATTTCAGCAGCTCTTGGGGCCACTTGCGCTTGGGCGGAAAGGGGTGAAACCATCACCCCAACCGTTGCCACGAACAAAATTGCGAGGCGTTTAATGTTTTGGATGATCATTCACCCAGCCCCTCAAATAGAACCGTTGACATATAACGCTCCGCGAAAGAGGCGGCGATAACGACAATGCGCTTGCCTGCCATTTCTGGGCGGGCAGCAACGGACAAGCCTGCATAAATGGCCGCACCTGATGAGATGCCAACAGGCAGGCCCTCTGTCGCTGCCACTTTGCGGGCGGTATCGAAGGCTGTTTCATTGTCCACTTGGATTGTTTCATCCATGTGGGCTGTGTCCATATTGTCAGGAATAAAACCAGCGCCGATGCCTTGGATCATGTGCGGACCTGGATTGCCGCCTGATAAGACAGGGCTTGCGGTTGGTTCAACGGCAATCATCTTGATTTCAGGTTTGCGCTCTTTCAACACTTGCGCCAATCCTGTGAAGGTGCCGCCTGTGCCAACGCCTGCGATAATCACATCCACATCACCGCCTGTATCGTGCCAGATTTCTTCTGCCGTGGTTATGCGGTGAATTTCTGGGTTGGCTGGATTTGAGAACTGGCTTGGCATGACGGAACCATCAATTTCGTCCAAAAGCTCTTGCGCTTTAGCAATGGAGCCGCCCATGCCTTTTTCTTTTGGCGTCAAGACCAATTCAGCACCAAGAAGGGATACCATCTTGCGGCGCTCAATCGACATGGATTCTGGCATGGTGAGGATCAAGCGATAACCGCGTGCTGCTGCTGCGAAGGCAAGTGCGATGCCTGTATTGCCCGAAGTCGGCTCAATAAGCGTGGTGCCTTTTTTGATTTTGCCTTGTTTTTCAAGGTCTAAGATCATGTTCACGCCGATGCGGTCTTTCACGCTGGCGAGCGGATTGAAGAATTCACATTTGACGCAAAGATCAGCCACGGCATTGGATTGTTTGGAAAGCGTGGGAATACGCACCAGTGGCGTGTTGCCGATTGTCTCCAGAACGCTGTCATAAATACGCCCACGCATGGGCTTGTCGAAATTAACGTCAGAATTGGTCATGTCATAATCCTTAAAAGGCTTGAAAGTGTGTTGGTTAAAAGTGTGGGGTTTTTTGCATGTCATTTCCAGCAATATTTCTACTGCAATTTGTTCTTTGAGAAGCAAGATGTTCCAAAAAACATTATTCGCGTCGTATTTGCCATTGACGTTTTGGTAAATTTCGCGGCACTAATAGCCATTCGGTTCCCCGTTCAATGCGAAGCATGGGGATCAAATGGGAATGAAGAAGAGGTGACCCAAGTCGGGGCCTTAAGCTTCAGCCGCCCCCGCGACTGTAAGCGGAGAGCATTTATCGAGTGCCACTGGCGATGTAATCGCTGGGAAGGAGATAAAATGCTTTGACCCGTGAGCCAGGAGACCAGCCGAATACGGCCTTGGAGTGGTGCTTTTTAAAGCGCGATGAAGAGGGCGACCTTTAAACAACGGACGGGGTGTTCCGGTGGAAGGCTGAGATTAATCTCACTTTCTGGCGCCAGCCCCTCTTCATATCGACTTTCTGAAGGGGAAACTTATGAAACGAATTCTATCAGCTGCGGCTCTTGCCGTTATCGCGACGCCAGCTTTGGCGCACCACCCGCTAGCGGGTCAACCTATGGAAACCTTTGCCGACGGCCTGCTTTCAGGCATTGGGCACCCACTTTTGGGTTTCGACCATTTATTCTTCGTCATCGCCGTTGGTCTTGCAGCGGCCTACACGGGCTTTCAACGCTCAGCACCTGCCGCTTACATTGTCGCAATGGCAATTGGTTGCTTGATGATGAGCTTCGGCACGGGTTTGCCTGTTAAAGAAACAATCATCGCGCTTTCACTCTTGATCGTTGGTGGCATTGTTGCTTCTGGCCGCGCGCTTAATCTTATTCCTGCGCTGGTTCTGTTTGCAGGCTTTGGCCTTTTCCACGGTTCAGCCTTTGGCGATTCCATTGCGTCGCAAGAAACGGCTGTCGGTGGCGTGGTTTTGATCGGTTATTTGATCGGCCTTGCTGTCCTTCAATACGCAATCGCAATGGCGTCAGCTTACGCGATTAGAACTGTCTTTGGTGCCACTGAGGCAACAGCGGCAAATGCCCGTGTTGCTGGCGCAATTGTTGCCGGTATCGGTGTGTTCTTGACCTTGGAAGTTGTTGAAGGTGCAGCCTTTGCAGCGCTCGGCCTCGGCGCTTGAAGACCGTTCGCCTATTTAGGCACCTAATTTGAGATTTTAACGCGGGGCATCAGCTCCGCGTTTTTTGTTTTTTATCAAAGAATTTTTACGCAACGATCAATCACAGCATGAAGAGGGAGGACGATCATGATATCGGCGAAAGCGCCTGCACGGCCTCAATTTGTCGTGCGTGGTGTGATGTTCATTATCCTGGGTACGTTTTTTATTGCCGCTCAAGACACGGTTATAAAGATCTTCTCAGAGCATATATCTCTATGGCAAATGTTTGTCGTGCGGGCTTTGTTGGCACTACCCTTGTTCATCGTTTTGGGGTGGGGGTTTAACGCCAATAAAACGTTGCTTCGCGATGCCATGCGGCCTTGGGTGTTGTTGCGTGGCTTTTTCATCGCAATGACATTGCTGCTTTTTTATGCCGCTCTTCCCTTTTCGCAAATATCGACATTGGGCGCGGTTATCTATCTCGCGCCGATTATCATTACTGTGCTGTCGTCATTTTTAATAAATGAACCAGTGAAACCAACAGGGTGGGTTGGTGTCGCTTTGGGCTTTGCAGGTGTATTAGTGCTGTTGCAGCCGGGCACAGATGCGTTTTCTAGCTGGACGCTTTTGCCGCTCATTGGCACGTTTCTCTATGCTTCCGCTCACATTATTACGCGGGTTCATTGTCAAGATGTTTCAACACCGGCAATTGGGTTTTCGTTGAATATTGCAATGTTCTTGCTTGGGGTTATTGCGAGTATTTTTGTAGCGTTTGATCCGTTTAGTGATGAGTTGATAAAATCTCACCCTTATATTTTTACTGGCTGGCAATCACTTGACCTGTCAGCGTGGTTCGTTCTCTTGCATCTGGCTGCAATGATGGTTGTTATTGCTTACTTTGTTGCTGGCGCCTACCAATCAGCGCCACCGCCTATTGTTGCAACATTTGAATATTCGTTTCTCATCTTTGCCGCTTTTTGGGACGTTTTTTACTTTGAAACACCCCTAACGTTTACAGCCATTATCGGCATGGCAATGATCGTTATTGCGGGAATGTTGGTGCTAAAGCGCTGAATGCATGGCCAGATTCAGCCGAATCACGCATGATGCTAATTAACTAAAATTAGCAAATGAGGGCCTTTCCATGTCTCCAAAGCACGTTGCCGTTTTAATGGGCGGATGGTCATCAGAGCGTCCTGTCTCTTTATCGACAGGCGAAGAATGCGCCAAAGCGTTGGAAGGTGAGGGCTACCGTGTCTCCCGTGTTGATGTGGATCGCCACGTTGCGCAAACCCTTGCTGACTTGAAACCAGACGTTGCCTTTAACGCGCTTCATGGTCCTTACGGGGAAGATGGCGCCATACAAGGCATCCTAGAATTTCTTGATATTCCCTACACCCATTCTGGTATCATGGCGTCTGCTCTTGCCATGAATAAAGACCGCGCGAAAGCGGTTATGAAAGATGCGGGCGTGCCAGTTGCTGAACATCGCATTATGAACCGATTTGACATTGGAACTGAGCATCCAATGGCCCCACCTTATGTGGTGAAGCCGGTCAACGAAGGGTCGTCATTTGGGGTCATAATTGTCCTTGAAGGACAAAAAACACCGCCACCTGAAATCTCGAGTGACGATTGGCCATATGGCGATGTGGTGATGGTCGAACGATATGTTTCTGGCCGTGAGCTCACATGTGCTGTGATGGATGGGAAAGCCCTTGATGTGATTGAAATTGTTTCAATCGATCACAAGTTCTACGATTATGATGCTAAATATGCACCAGGAGGCTCAAAACACGTCCTTCCTGCAAAAATTTTACCAAATATTTACCAAAATATACAGATTCTATCATCCAAGGCTCACCATGCGTTGGGGTGTCGAGGCGTAAGCCGTGCAGATTTCCGTTTTGATGAAAAAGCGGATGGAAATCACGATCTTATTTGTCTCGAAGTAAACACTCAGCCGGGTATGACGCCGACATCACTGGTTCCAGAAATGGCGGCCCATGCAGGGCACTCATTTGGAGCTTTAGTTAAATGGATGGTGGAGGAAGCCAGTTGCGGGCGTTAGCCGATAAAAAGCAACCAGCACAGAGAAGTGTAAGAAGAACTCGATTTGAGGAAGGTAAAAGCCTGTCCCGTCGTCAACTCTTTGCTCGTCGTTTTTTTCATCGCGCTGAGGCGCGTGTGGAAACTTTGCCGCGTTTCTTCTCTGCAATCATGTCAGCAAGTGTCGTTGGCGGCTTCTCGCTATACGGCATGGTGCTTGGTGGGTATTTTAACGAGGCAGCCTCGCATACCACTGCCAGCATTGGTTTTGATGTTGATGCTGTGACAATCACTGGTCACCGTTTCATGCGTGAACGAGATATTCTCGATGTGCTGGGTCTTGCGCCTGGTGTATCACTGGTAACCTTCAATGTGGCTGCGGCCCATCAAACGCTGCTACGTGAGCCGTGGGTTGAATCGGCTTCTGTGCGCAAGGTTTATCCAGACAAGTTACAAATCAATTTGGAAGAGCGCCAACCCTTCGCGGTTTGGCAGCGCGGTCAAATCAAATCGATCATTGATAGCGAAGGTCTCGTTCTGGATGATTTTGATGCTGACGTTTATCAAGGTTTGCCGTTTTTGGTGGGCCATGGTGCGCAGCGCAAAGGACATGAATTCTTAAAAACCTTGGCCGAATTCCCGGAAATCGCAAACCGTGTGCGCGCAACCATGCTGCGCTCAGAGCGCCGCTGGGACATTTTGTTGGATAACTTGATTACCGTTAAACTGCCAGAGCGCAAGGTGCGTGATGCATTGACGGAATTGGTGCTGCTTGAAAGTGAAAACGATATTTTGTCAAAAGATTTGGTGAGTATTGATATGCGTTTGCCAGATCGTTTGGTGATGCGTTTATCTGATGACGCAATGGTCAATCGTCAGGCCGTTTTGAAGCGCCGTAAAGAAATCAAAACCAAGGAGAAGAATATCTAATGATTCGCCTTGGCTCAAAATCATCTGGTTCTAAAAGCGGCCTTCCTGCTAACAAGTCTACTTTGATAACCGTTTTGGATATTGGCACGACGAAAGTCTGTTGTGTTATTGCACGCCTGCATCCCAAGCATGACAGTTTAGAACTTTCTGATCGCACCCACATGATTGAAGTGATTGGGTTTGGTCATCAGCGTTCGCGCGGCATTAAGGGCGGCGTTGTTGTTGACCTTGATGAGGTCGAACAGGCTATCCGTTTGGCGGTTGATTCAGCTGAGCGTCGTGCTGGTATGACGGTTGAATCGCTCATCGTGAATGTTTCTGCAAGCCGCATCCGCAGTCATGCGTTCTCCGCCAGTGTTTCCCTTGCGGGGCAGGCGGTTGAAGAAAACGATATAACGCGCGTTCTGCAAGCTGGACGTAATCACACATCAGATCCCGAAGCAGCGGTGATGCATTCTTTGCCAATTGGCTATTCGCTTGATGGCAATAACGGCATCAAAGACCCACGCGGTATGATTGGCGAGCGCTTGGCCGTTGATATGCATGTGGTAACAGCCAATGATGCAGCGCTTCGTAATCTCGAAGTTGCAATCAATCGCTGTCATCTAGCTGTTGAGGCTTTTGTTAGTTCTCCTTATTCAGCAGGGCTTGCAAGCCTTGCAGGTGATGAGGCGGAGCTGGGCGTCACCTGTATTGATATGGGCGGCGGTACGACGACGGTTTCTGTTTTTGTTGATGGCAAATTTGTCCATTGCGATGGTCTTGCCATCGGCGGTCAGCATGTAACGATGGATTTGGCACGTGGTCTGTCGACGTCGCTGCGCAATGCTGAGCTTATCAAGGTCAAACATGGCAGCGTGCTGCCGGGTAATCTTGTCGATTATGACCCTGTTAATGTGAACGTTATTGGCGATGAAAGCGGCCTTGGTGCTGATGTTTCAGCGTCCACGATTTCAAAAATTATTCGTCCGCGCGTGGAAGAAACCTTTGAACATGTGCGTGACAGACTCAATGCCTCCGGCTTTGCGGGTCTGGTTGGTCGCCGTGTTGTTTTAACAGGTGGTGCAAGCCAGTTGACAGGTGTTGCTGATCTCGCGCGCTCAGTTATTGGAAAAAATGTTCGCCTTGGGCGGCCTTTGGGGGTCGCAGGTCTTCCTGTTGAAGCCAGAAGTGCGGCCTTTTCAATCGTGGTTGGTCTTATGATCTATCCGCAGGTTGAGCAAGCAAGTGATGACATGGGCTGGTCCCCTGGTCGAATCCACTCAGAAGCAGCAATGACTGGGACAGGCGGCTACCTTGGCCGTGTTGGCCGCTGGTTTGCGGAGAATTTTTAAGATGACGAATGACGAAAGAAATATGGAAGAGGGGGCGGATAAAATTTCCTCCCATAAAGATCCGCCAAGCGAGCTGATCGATCTGCCGAGTAGAATAGAACACCCAGAAACGGGCAACAAAGCCCATCAATTAAGTTTTTTTGAACCGACGCAACAACCCATACAAGCAAAGCCGTCGCGTATCACAAGTGAGGACACCATGACTATCAATCTTCAAGCCCCTGATATCACAGAGTTGAAACCTAAAATCACCGTGTTTGGTGTTGGTGGAGCTGGCGGTAATGCTGTCAACAATATGATCAAGTCCGGCCTTGAAGGGGTCGAATTTGTGGTTGCCAATACAGATGCACAAGCGTTGACGAGTTCACGCGCTGAAAAAATCGTCCAAATGGGTCTTCAAGTGACCGAAGGTTTGGGTGCAGGTTCGCAGCCAGAAGTTGGTCGCCAAGCAGCCGAAGAAGTAATCGATGAAATCAACGATTACCTTGATGGTTCACACATGGCATTCATCACAGCCGGTATGGGCGGTGGCACTGGTACGGGTGCAGCGCCAATCGTTGCGCGCGCTGCGCGTGACAAAGGTATTTTGACTGTTGGTGTTGTCACCAAGCCTTTTCAGTTTGAAGGTGCTCGCCGTATGCGTTTGGCAGAGTCTGGTATTGAAGAGCTTCAGGCAAATGTGGATACGCTGATTGTAATCCCAAATCAAAACTTGTTCCGTATTGCCAATGAGAAAACGACATTTGCAGATGCCTTCTCAATGGCTGACCAAGTGTTGAACTCTGGTGTTAGCTGCATCACAGATTTGATGGTCAAAGAAGGCTTGATCAATCTTGACTTTGCTGATGTTCGTTCGGTTATGAACGAGATGGGCAAAGCGATGATGGGTACGGGCGAAGCATCTGGTGAAAACCGCGCTGTTGAAGCGGCAGAAGCTGCAATTGCCAACCCACTGCTTGATGAAACATCAATGGCGGGCGCTCAAGGCTTGTTGATCTCCATCACTGGCGGCAATGATTTGACATTGTTTGAAGTGGATGAAGCAGCAACCCGCATTCGCGAAGAAGTTGATGCAGACGCAAACATTATTCTCGGTGCAACATTTGATGAAGCGCTTGAAGGTATCGTTCGTGTCTCTGTTGTTGCAACAGGGATTGAAAAGGGTGCTCAAACAGGCGTTATTCCTGAAATCAAAGCAGGCTCTACATTCTTGCGCCCAATTATGGAAAAGCAGGCACAAATGCCAGCGACGGCGGCTGTTGTTGCTCCTGTAACAGCTGAAGCAGCGATTGAAGCTGAGCTTGCAATTGAAGATCCAGCAGCGACAACAACTGCACCGACAATGCCGGCAGCAGCAATGCCCGCTGCAATGGAAACAACGCAAGCTAAATCAGACCCTGCTGTTACCATAACACCATTTGCGCCAAGCCCAGAAGCGATGCAATTGGCACAGGCTGCTGATACGCCTGCCGTTGAAGACTTTGAAGCGCCAGCAATGCCTGCAGTGACAGAAGCACCTGCAGCACCAAATGAGCCTTTCATTCCAGCAACGGCTGAAGAACCATTTACAACGCAAAGAATGCCACGCGTTGATGATTTTCCAATGATGGTTCAAGAGGAAATTCGGGTAAAATCTGGAGCATCGCTAGAGCTTGAAAATCAAGATGAACGCGGTGCGCTTGGTTTGTTGAAGCGGATCACGACGGCAACATTGGGTGCAACGAAGAAAGAAGAAGAAACAACAACTCCTGTTTCAAATCTTTCTGGTGCTCCACAAGCACCGGTGGCTGCGGCGCCTATGCCAGAAGTGGCACCAACTGTTGCCCCACTACAAGCACAGGAACAGGCTCAAGAAAATCACGCTAGTGCGTTTGCAAAACCGGCTCAACCGCGTGCTCAAGCACCAGAAACGCCTGCGACACAATACGCGCCACAAGCTGGAAACCTTGATCCTCATGGCCGCGCGGCACCTGCTGCACAGCCAGCGCTTCCGGAAGATCAGCTAGAGATTCCTGCATTCTTGCGTCGTCAAGCACAATAGAGCGAGTGCTCTTTTGTAACACTTAGTAATAGTCCGCCCTTGTGGCGGGCTAACTTGTTGAAATAAATAAGAAATATCGGTAGTATTCGGTTAAAAACTGTGATTTGTGAATTCTTCTTGGGATAGGTATCCTAGGAATGTACAGAACCTAGTTTTGTTGCGTACAGAGTTTATGGGGAAATCCTAGCATTGTATGCTTTAGGAATAACACGGTGACATGTGGTGGTGCAGGCTCTTTGTCGTTTCAAAGAGCTTTAGTTTAGAAGCAACCTAGCTAAGCACTTTGAAAGGCTGAAATTAAGATATGAGCGTTCGAACAAAATTTACGACGAACCCATCGGTCCAACACACCATCTCTCAATCTACCACCTTTGATGGAAAAGGTGTTCATGGCAATCAAGCAGTCTCGATGACCTTGAAGCCAGCTCCTGCAAACACAGGCATTGTTTTCGTCCGCACATCAGGTGAGGGGCGTAATATAGAAATTAGAGCACGGCATGATTTTGTTGGTGCGACTGAATTGTGCACAATTATTGGCGATCCAAGCGATCTATTTGTGGCAACGATCGAACATTTGATGGCTGCATTGGCAGCGTTGAGCGTTGACAACCTTATCATTGATATTACTGGCCCTGAAGTGCCGGTTATGGACGGCAGCTCAGCTGTCTTCATCGAAGAGATTTGTGACGTTGGTCTTATCGCGCAAGCCGCACGCCGTAAGTACATTAAAATTGAAAATCCAATCCGCGTTGAAATGGATGGCTCATGGGCCGAATTCCAGCCCCATGATGGTTGTGAGTTTGACGTGGAAATTGATTTTCCTGATCCTGCTATTGGCAATCAAAGATTTATTACAGAACTGACTGGCGACCGTTTTAACCGCGAAATCGCGCGGGCACGTACTTTTGGATTTATGAAGGATGTGGAAAAACTCTGGAAAGCGGGTTATGCGCTTGGTTCATCTTTTGAAAATTCCGTCGTGATTGGTGATGATGGCATCATGAATCCTGAAGGTCTTCGTTTTGAAGATGAGTTTGTGCGGCATAAATTGCTGGATGCGGTTGGTGATATTGCCCTTGCTGGCGCACCAATTTTAGGTCGTTATCGCTCATATCGCGGTGGCCATAAGCTCAACTTTTTAATGGTTAAAGCCTTGTTTGAGCACCAAGATTGCTGGTCTTACCATGAATTAGCGCGTTCCGGTTTTACAGCCGCTCCGCTTACAAATATTGGTGTTGAACCTGCTGTTGCACTCGCGCCGTCAAAAGACTAGCGCGACACTGGCATTTACCAATTTTGTTAAAACACTGATTTGTGAGCGAATTTAGGACGAATTGCCGTTTTTTCGCCTTTTTATCTATGATATATACCCTTTGGGCCAGAGAGTATTTTGGGGAAGACATGCTGCGTAAATCTTTGATCGTGACTTTAGCAATTACACCGATGGTGCTTGCTGGATGCTCTGCAATTCCATTCGGAGACCGATTTGGTAAGGGCAAAGCGGAAAAAGAGGCGGCGGCTGATGCTGCGGCTTTGGCTTCAAAACCAGACGTTGCACCTCAAAAATTGCTGAATGCAGGTGTCCGTAATATCAACACTGGCAATCACAAGAATGCGCAGAAGGCTTTCGCTGAGCTGGGAAAACAACACCCATTCTCAAAACAAGCTGAGCGCTCGCTCGTTTTGTCTGCGTTTTCGCATTATTCCGAAGGCGAATATGACAAGACAGTCTCAACGGCTGAGCGTTATATCCAGCTTTATCCAGGCAGCAATGATGCGCCTTACATGCAGTATTTGATTGGTGAATCGCACTTCAAACAAGTGTCATCGATCTTACTTGATCAGGAAGATACTAGAAAAGGTTTGCGTGCTTATACAAATCTTGTTCGCCTCTATCCTGAATCAAAATATGCAGAAGATTCAAAGACTAAAATCATTTTCATGAAGGACCAGCTTGCTGGTAAGGAAATGCAGATTGGTCGCTTTTACCAAGAGAAAAATCAACATTTGGCGGCTGTGAATCGTTTTCGTGGCGTTGCAGAAAACTTTCAACAAACGCGTCACATCGAAGAATCACTGTTCCGCTTGACTGAGAGCTATTTGGCGCTCGGTATTGTCAATGAGGCACAAACGGCTGGTGCTCTGCTTGGTTATAACTATCCAGATTCTGATTGGTACAAATCAGCCTACAGTTTGTTGACTGGCAAGAAGCTTGAGCCGCGCTTTAGTTCAAGCTCACGCCTGCGCAAAATATTACCGTTTGGTGGTAAGAAAGATAAGGATATTCCTGTCGCTGTTGCGCCATCGGCGCCGAGCACGCAACCAATAACCAACGCTGTCAATGTGAGTTCGCCAATTGAGCAACAGCAACTTTCTACTGTTGGTACACCTGCTGCGGTCACGATTGAGGAAGATGTGCCAGCTCTAGCTGCGGCATCGCTCGACCCCGTTGCGTCAACAGGTATCGTTGAAGCGGACAGTTTGCAGGCTAGCACTGAAGTTGCATCGGCTAAAAAGCGTGGTTTATCCCGCTTCAAT
>JBDVXS010000155.1:0-7086 GCA_039964305.1 Hyphomicrobiales bacterium | reverse complement strand
TTGCGGTTCAACGCTTCAAAACTGAAGACGAAGTGGTGGCCCTCGCCAATGATACCAAACACGGTTTAGCGGCAGGCATCTTCACACGCGATAGCGCCCGTTCGTTACGCATGTCTAAAAAGATCAAAGCAGGCATCGTGTGGGTCAACACATACCGCGTGATTTCACCCATCGCAGAGTTTGGTGGCATGAAGCACAGTGGCTATGGCCGCGAGGCTGGTCTGCAAGCGCTTTATGACTATACCAGACCAAAAACTGTTTGGATGAACCTTTCAGATGATCCAATCGCCAACCCATTCAAACCGCGCTAACGCCCGAATTTGAGGAGAAGTCCCATGAAATTTCAAATTGCCGTCAATCTGGAACGCATGGACGCCAACACCGATATGCGTGAGGTTCGTGACCATACGCTTGAAATGGTGCAAATGGCAGATGCTGCGGGGTTTGAAATTGCATGGGCCGCAGAACATCACGCCATTGAAATGACCATCGCGCCAAACCCGTTTCAACTGATGACATGGTGGGGTGATCATACAGACAATATTCGTCTTGGCTGTGGCGTGGCGAATGCTGCTTACTGGCATCCAATCAACATTGCAGGCGAAGCGGCAATGGTTGACCTTTTATCAGGTGGCCGCTTGGAAATGGGGCTTGGTTCTGGTGCCTATCAACGCGAATTCGATCGTATGAAACCGGGCCTGCAACAACCAGATTCATGGCGCTACATGCAAGAAATGTTGCCACTCGTGCGCAAGCTCTGGAAAGGTGACGTGGAGCATAAGGGTGATTATTGGGAGTTTCCAAAATCAACCTCTTGCCCGAAACCTTTGCAAGAAGAAGTACCAATTTGGGTCGCGGCCCGCTCGCCCATCACCTTTGATTATGCCGTTGCCAATGATTGCAACATTATGTGTTGGCCCCTCACCTTGCCGTTTTCAGAAGCGGAAAAATATCGCACGCAATTAGACGAATCCATCGCCAAAGCTGGTGGCGAATGGAACCGCACCTTTGCGCTAATGCGTCACACAGCCGTTTACGCCAATGAGGCCGACCGCGAACATTCCATTTCGTCGATCCGCCATGTGCTTGGTCAGTTCGGTAACTTGATGATGAAAAAAGGCGATGTTCACAATGGTTTCCCTGATTCTGTGCCGCTATCAGAACTTGATGGCAATGTGCGTGTTGAGCCTAAGATGCTGGAAGAAAACTTGATGTTCGGCTCACCTGACACGGTCATTAAGAAGATCAAACAATATGAAACCGTCGGCGTGGATGCCTTCATCTATTACGCCTCAATGGGCCTAGACCGCGACGTACAAAAACGCTCGCTCAAACTCTTCATTGATGAAGTCATGCCTGCCTTTGCTTAAATACCCTTATGGAGACATTTCATGGCCGTAGAAATCCGCCGCACCCTTTTGAATATCCAAACCACCCTGCACGAAGAAGACCGCGCCGTCGCAGAGCCAACAAAGCTTGTTGCCGCAATGGCGATCATCAAGAACCCATGGGCGGGGCAAGGCTATGTTGAAGACCTACGCCCAGCCACGCGCGAAACAGGGCCAGTCATCGGTAAATTGCTGACTGACATGATCCTCGATGTGACAGGCGACAAATTGGAAGGCTACGGCAAAGCCTCGCTTGTTGGCATGGGTGGCTCATTGGAACACGCACAAGCCCTCACCCACACGCTTTATTTCGGCAATCAATACCGCGAAGCCGTCGACGCTAAATCCTATCTCGTGTTCGCCAACACACGCGGCGGCGCAGGCACTTCTTTGGTTATTCCATTGATGGATAAAGATGATGGCGGCCGTCGTTCGCATTATCAAACCATTCACCTCAGCATTCCAGATGCACCAGCAGAAGATGAGATGGTTATCGCCCTTGGCGCTTCTGTAGGTGGCCATCCGCATCACCGCATTGGCAACCGCTATGAAGACCTCAAAGAGATGGGCCACGACGTCGATAACCCAGCGGGCGTTTAAACGGCGTGACAACAAAACACGCACCAGATGGCACAGCCTATGAGGTGGTCGGCAATGCTGACCACCCGCCTTTGGTGTTGATCCACGGCCTCGGTCTTTGCCGTCATATCTTTGATGATTTCATTGAAGCATGGTCTCAAGACTATCAGCTCATCCTCTATGATCTATACGGCCACGGCGAAAGCGCACCGCCGATTGAAACCGCATCGCTGAAAGTCTATTCAGACCAGATCGCGCACTTGCTCGACCATCTAGGTATTGCAACGGCTAGCCTCATCGGGTTTTCCATAGGCGGCATGATAAACCGACGCTTTGCGTTTGATCATGGAGAGCGCCTCGAAAACCTCGTCATCCTCAACTCCCCCCATGATCGCGGCGAAGATGCGCAAATGGCTGTTGAAGAACGCGCCGCAAAAGTGCGTGAAGAAGGCCCAACAGCAACGCTCGATGCTGCCTTAAGCCGATGGTTCACCCCTGACTATCTAGAAACGGGCAACGGTGTTGCTAAGGTACGGGCATGGCGTGACCTTGTGGATGCGGAAAGCTATGCACAGGCTGCGTGGGTATTGGCTAATGGTGTGCGAGAGCTCATCAACCCAGAGCCACCGATAACCAAGCCAACCCTCATAATGACCTGCGAAAACGACACAGGCAGCAACCCCAAAATGAGCCATGACATTGCCTCAGAAATTATGGGAAGCGAAACGATAATCATCAATCATCTGCAACATTTAGGCATGATGGAACGGCCCGAATTATTTATCGAACCGATTTTGAAATTCTTGAATTCACATAAAGCTTGAGGTCCAAAATGACAAAGACATTATCAGGTGGCCAAGCAGCCGTTGACGCGCTGAAGGTTGAAGAAACCTCCCATGTGTTTGGTCTTATCGGCTCCGCGACCATGGAGATGTTCGACGCGCTTTATGACGCGAAAGATATTAACTTCATCGGTGTGCATGATGAACGCACGGGCACCCATATGGCAGACGGCTTTGCAAGAGCTTCTGGCAAGGCGGGTGTTATCCTTGCTGGACAAAATGGCCCTGGCACAACCAACCTAGTCACAGGCCTCAGCCAAGCCAAAGCCGCTTTCTCGCCTGTAGTCTCTATCTCTGGTGCCTTGTCATCTGAACACATCTACCGCGATGCCTTCCAAGAGGTGGACCAGCAATCACTGTTTACGCCTGTTACCAAGAAAACGTGGACAGCACCATCAGCAGGTCGCGTGCCTGAACTAATGCGGGAAGCCTTCAGAACAGCCCTCACCCCGCGCCGTGGCCCTGTGCAACTCAACTTACCGCGCGATGTCTTGTCCGCTCAAGCTGACTTCGAAGATTTGCAAGCACCTCAAAATTATCGCAACCACTCACTCCCCGCTGGCGACCCCGACTTAATCGAGCAAGCCGCTCGCTTACTGGCTACCGCGACACAACCTGTGATCATCGCAGGTGGCGGGATTAAGAATACAGATGGTCACGCGGCAGCGCTTGCTCTTGCCGAAAAACTGAACGCGCCAATCGTCACCTCACCCGGCCACGGTGATGCGATACCGTTCGGCCATCCCCTCAATGCAGGACAAATGGGTCCACGCGGCAATGCTGTTGCGTCACGGCTTGCGAAAGAGGCCGACGTTATTTTGGCTCTTGGCACACGGCTTGGGTTTAACTCGACATTTTACACCTATGACAACATCAACCGCGATGCGAAAATCATCCATGTGGAACTAGAGCCAACGGCCATCGCTCGCTTCTTCCCTGTCGAACTTGGTATTTGGGCAGATGCCCCATTGGCCGCAAAGCAGTTGACCGCCGCAATTGTGAAAATTGAAAACCGCGCATTGGCCGATAGCTGGACACAAACATTCCAAGAAGAGCGCAAAGCACTGCTTGCAAAACGTGACGCCGACGCGGTGATGACCCACCCAACACAGCCATCTGGCCTGTTCAAAACATTGCGCGGTGTCTTGCCCCAAGAGGCAGCGATTACGATGGATGCTGGCACTCTATGCCTGCAAGCAACCGACGCGTTGAATTATTGGACGCCTAAGACACTATTCACCCCGCTTGATTTCGGCCTTGTCGGCTTCTCTTTCGCCTGCGGCCTCGGCATCAAATGCGCCCGCCCTGATCGCCCTGTGGTGAGCCTCATGGGTGACGGTGGGTTTGGGATGACGGTCTCAGAACTCTCAACCGCTGTTGACCATGGCATCAACACAGTGACACTGGTGATGAACAATCAGTGCTGGGGTGCAGAAAAAGCCTATCAGCGCGATTTCTTCGATGGCCGTTACATTGGCGCAGATGTCTCAAGTCCAGCTTTTGATCAACTAGCAGAACTCTACGGTGCAAAAGGTTTCCGCGCTGACAATCTTGATGATGTTGCAGGCGCTGTTGAAGCCGCCCTTGCCTGTGGCAAGCCTGCCGTTGTTGATATAGCCGTTGACCCCAACGCACTTTACAGCTTCCGCCGTGACAGCTTCAAACATCGTGGTGGCTAGCGATGATTACCAAATGCGCCTTTTTCCAAGGTACGGTAAAAGCAGGACAAGAAGAGGCCATGCGTTCATACGTGGAAGCAGAACTCGCCCCCTTATGGCGCGGGTTTCAGCCAAGTGAAGATGTCAAAATCTTGTTCAACGTTGAAAACGATAAAAACGGCCCAACCATTCCGCTGGCTCTAATCGTTACCTATAAAAATCAAGCATCGCTGGATCAGGCGATGGAAACTGAGGCGCGGTTTAAAGCGCGTGACATGCTTCCCGCGTTTTATGCAGCATTCTTCGATGATGTGGCTTTATTGCATTATGTTTTTGAAGACTAATGCGGCTGGTTAGAATTTTTCGACAAAGCATTGAGCACCTTTTTGAAGGTGGCAAGCTCAGTTGCACTAATGCCATCCACTAGTTGCATGTTCAAAGTATCTGCCTCTTTGGTGAGGTCATGGTAGGCTTGCACGCCTGCCTTGGTTAAAATCAAATACTCAGCACGGCGGTCTTTTTCATTGGTTGAGCGCTCAAGCCAGCGCTTATCTTCAAGGGCAACAACCGCGCGAGAAACCTTTGTTTTGTGCAAGCTTGCGCGTTCGCAAATATCTTTCGCTGACAACCGACCAAACTCACCAAGGTGAGCCAACACGCGCCATTCTGTGCGGGTCATCGCGTATTTCTTGCGATACACAGATTGAAACCCAAGACTTAGCGCCTCCGCTGCTTGATTAAGCGCATACGGCCAAAATCCACTCAGTTTGAAAGATGTATCCTTTTCATTTTCCATTTGGTGAGACCCTGCTTGATAGTTACAAAACATATTGTTACGTTTGCAACTAATAAAACAAATATGCTTTGTTGCAAAGGAATATTCATGCTCAATAAGCCTGCTTATATGCCCGGTTTTGGCAATGATTTTGAAACCGAAAGCCTAGAAGGCGCCTTGCCACAGGGCCAAAACAGCCCGCAAAATTGCGCTTATGGTCTATATGCAGAGCAATTGTCTGGTTCCCCGTTCACCGCACCCAGAGGCACCAATGAGCGCTCATGGCTCTATCGTATTCGCCCCAGCGTGAAGCACACCAAAGCTTTTACCCAAATTGAAAAACCAGACTGGAAGTCCGCCGATGCAAACGCTAAGAACGCTTTGCCCTTGGGCCAATATCGCTGGGATCCGCTGGACCTTCCTGACACACCAACCAACTTTCTCGATGGTATTAAAACCATAACAGTGGCGGGCGACACCACAGCGCAAACGGGCATGGCTTCACACGCTTATCTTTTCAATGCTGATATGGAAGATGATTACTTCTTCAACGCCGATGGTGAAATGCTGATTGTGCCGCAGATTGGGCGTTTGGAGATTTTCACAGAGATGGGCATTATTGAGCTTGAACCATCCGAAATTGCGGTCTTGCCGCGTGGCATGATGTTCAAGGTCTCAACGCTGGATGAAAGCGCACGGGGCTATATTTGCGAAAACTACGGCGCGAAACTCACCCTGCCCGACCGTGGCCCGATTGGTGCCAACTGTCTTGCCAATCCGCGTGATTTCAAAACACCCGTTGCAGCCTATGAAGACAGAGATGGCACCCAGTGCCGCCTCACCGTCAAATGGTGCGGCACCTTCCATGAAACCTCTATCGAGCATTCCCCGCTTGATGTGGTGGCATGGCACGGCAACTACGCCCCTTATAAATATGACCTGCGCACCTTCTCACCGGTTGGCGCGATTTTATTCGACCACCCAGACCCATCCATTTTCACGGTACTCACAGCGCCAACAGATGAAGCGGGTACGGCGAATGTGGATTTCGTCATCTTCCCACCGCGTTGGATGGTGGCAGAACACACCTTCCGCCCACCTTGGTATCACCGCAACATCATGAGCGAATTCATGGGTTTGATTTACGGTCAATATGACGCCAAGGAAAAAGGCTTCGTACCCGGTGGCATGAGCCTCCACAACATGATGCTGCCCCACGGCCCAGACGCTTTTGGCTATGACAAAGCAACCAAGGCTGACCTAAAACCCGTTAAATTAGATGGCACCATGGCATTCATGTTTGAGACCCGCTACCCTCAACAGGTAACAGAATTTGCCGCTCAAAACGGCAAGCTACAAGACGATTATATTGAGTGTTGGAACGGCCTAGAACGGCGCTTCAACGGCACGCCGGAAGGCATTAAGGACTAGATTTTATGAAACTCGCCACCTTAAAAGACCAAACCCGTGATGGCCGTCTTGTTGTCGTCTCTGATGATTTGACACAATGCAGTGACGTTCCCCACATTGCCCGCACCTTACAAGCAGCACTCGATGACTGGGATTACATTGCTCCGCGCCTTGAGCGTGTTGCTGAAGGTATGCGCTCTGGCTCGCAGCCTGTTCAGCGTTTCCATGAGAGCGACGCCGCCTCGCCTTTGCCCCGCGCTTATCAATGGGCTGATGGGTCAGCTTATGTGAACCATGTGGAACTGGTCCGCAAAGCACGCGGCGCGGAAATGCCTGCGTCCTTTTGGGAAGACCCGCTTATGTATCAAGGGGGGTCAGATACCTTCCTCGCACCCCGCGACCCAAATGTTATGGCTGATGAAGCTTACGGCATT
>JBDVXS010000154.1:0-21840 GCA_039964305.1 Hyphomicrobiales bacterium | reverse complement strand
ATATTTCTAAGAGATTGGTCTTTAAGATACAGCGAATTGAGGTCTGATATCTCAAGTTCATTTCGCTTTGAAGGGACGACTTGCTTGGAGAGTTCACATACGCGGTTGTCGAATATATATAATCCTATTGCTGCGAAATTTGACTTTGGATTTTCAGGTTTTTCTTCAATTGAAAGAACAGACCCGTCTTTGTGGAATTCGACGACGCCATAATTTTGAGGTTCCATTACTTTGTATGAAAAGACAGTGGCGCCTTGATTGTTTTGGATGCCATTGCTCAATGTCCCTGACAACCCTGAACCGTAAACAAGGTTGTCACCTAACGCCAACATGCATTGGTCTGCCCCATCCAGAAAATCTTCTGCGATAAGAAATGCTTCGACCAACCCTCTCGGCGCGGATTGTTCTGCATATGAAATAGTGACGCCATAACTGCTACCGTCGCCCAGTAATTTCATCATACTGGGTAAATCTTGGGGCGTGGATATGACTAAAATTTCTCGAATACCTGCCAGCATCAATGTTGATAGTGGATAATAAATCATGGGTTTATCGTAAACCGCCAGAAGCTGCTTGGATGTTGGCGCGGTGATGGGATATAGGCGCGTTCCAGAACCACCGGCTAAAATAATGCCCCGAGTTTTCATTTAATATCCTTATAAATTACATGTAATTGAAATATCTCAGCGTCATAAATCCCCAGCGCCTGAATAGCAATAACGAGCGCAGATGCTGTTATTCACAAGAGTGACATGCTCATCACCCAATTTGTCGGACACAGCTTGTTCAAATTGTTGTTGAAAGGGACCAGCATCATTGCTGAAAAACCTCATTATTTCTATACGCTTGTTTACTTAAACCCGTTCTTTTTTCAAGTGGATTTGACGGTGATGACCAGAACTTGGTTTGTCTCATCTCAATCATCCATCCTGCCGTTGATTTGAAAAGCTTGCGGGACTTACAAGACTTGGAAGCCTCAGCAAATGAGATGGGATGAGGCGCGCAATCACTTGTGGTGACAATGATGATGTTTGTAACGAACAGCTGCTTTGTTCATGTCACGGCTTTTAAACGGCATTGAAAACGTAGTTTAGAGGTTCGCTTCAGACGTGTAGCTGACGTGGTTGTCTGTCCACTGAATGCCGTGGTGATTGATGAGGATGTTTGCCAAACGTGCTTTTTCCGTATGCAATTTTTCTTCATCCCAACCTAACGCGTCGCTGATTACAGATGAGATCAAACTCAAAGCGTCAGGCGTCAGCCCCTGATAAGCTATCTCCGCACGTCGAAGAATATAATCATCCAGATGCTGGACATTTTCATTCTGACAAACCCACCGAATTTCAGCCAAAAGCAAACCTGCAACAAGTGTCGGCTTGAGGCGCTCTTTTTGGTTCATGGACGAGAGGATGGCCACTGTTTTCTTCAATCCATATCGGTTGATTAGATTGTTTATGTGCTTTTGTGCCAACCTATATTCAACATGTAGGTTATGAGAAGTTTTCTCAAATTCTGCCAGAGTTTTAGGGTAGCGCTTGCCGCCGCCAATCGCCTCATATTTGCTAGACTTTAAGCGCGGCCTTTGAAGATGCGCTAACACCATGTCGCCGACCTGTTCTGAAAACGCGCGAAAGGTGGTCCACTTACCACCAACCAACGACATGATCGGAAAAGGGCGTTTTGCGCTTGGGTCCAGCGTGGGCATAGAATGATCCCGACTGACCATGCCAGGCGGCAGGCCCTTTGCATTTGGTAAGGGGCGAATGCCGGAATAGGTGAAAACGATCTGTTCTCGCAAAAATTCCAGTTTCGGAAACAGGTGCTTCAAACAATCAAAGAAATAGGTGACTTCATCATCGCTGCATCTGACAAGATCAGGGTCTTTTGAGGGAATGTCAGTTGAGCCTGCGAGCACTTTGCCATGATAGACAAAAGCCAGAAGGATGCGGCCATCTTCCCCTTCGAAATACACCATTTTATCGCCGAGGATTTCTGCGAGAGCGGGATGATCCAAGAGAACATGCGACCCCTTATTGCCTCCAATGAAGTGCGTTTCTTCTCCTAAAACCGCATTCACATGATCAATCCAAGGACCGGCAGCGTTGATGACAAACTTGGCGCTGAGGGCGTGTTTCTCATTGGTGATTAGGTCTTCCACAATGAGATCAGAATTTTGAAGAGAGGAGATTTGGGCATAGTTGAGGGCTGTTGATCCCTCAAAGGCGGCGGCACCATCTTCCACAAGTTCTAAAACCAAACGTTCGGGCTGGGTGATAAGCGCATCATAATAGTGCCCAAGCGCTACCACATTGGGCGACAAGGACGGCATGAACCGACGCAATGATTTGCCAAACAGCATGTGGTGGCGTGGCATGGTCCTTTCACGCCTCCCATACCAATCATAAATGAGTAGCCCCGCCTTGATGATGAAAGCACCACGCGCGCGCATTGGGGAAGGGCGCTTTAAAAAGGTCTTCAGGGCAGGCACAACACCTTTCCAGTAAGAGGTGGCGGGGATGTAGGTTGGCAAAGGGCGTACGAAGTGTCTGGCGTTTTTCAACAATAGGTTCCGCTCCAAGGTGGATTCTGCCACCAAACGAAACTCTCCCGTTTCAATATATTTCAAGCCGCCATGGATAAGTCTGGACGGGGCCGCACTTGTTCCAGAGCTGAAGTCTGATTTGTCGATCAGCAGGCATTTGAGCCCTTGCAAACACAGCTCGCGAAAAGTGCCCGCGCCATTGATGCCCGCACCTATGATGACAACGTCATATTGGGCGTCCAGTTTTCTTGAGGGCTTTGATAGTGCCATTAGCCTTCGACACCTTTTTCCAACCGATCCAATTCACCCCATATGCTTTTCAGATGCTCGATTTGTTTTTTGTAGCTTTCGAACCGATTGCGGGCTTTCGTCGACCTGTTTTCATCTGGTTTATAAACGGTTGTTTTCGGTGTAATTTTTGCCTCCGCTTCCGCCATGTTTTCAAAACAACCAACGGCCACGCCAGCACAGAGGGCCACGCCCCAGCAGGCGGCTTCTTCAACGTCAGCAACTTCGATTTCCTGATTAATGGCGTCTGCAACATATTGCGCGACAGCGGGGTTTCGCGAGATCCCGCCTGTCAGGCACACTTTTTCAAAGTCAAAGGCCTCACTTAATCTCTCGATATGGACACAATGATTGAACACAATTCCTTCTAGCACAGCAGCCGTGATGTGTTCTTGCCCATGCCAGCCGCGCATACCTACAAGACTTCCAGATGCGTCCTGTGCATAAGGCGAACCGTATAAAAACGGATGAAAGAATACGGAATTGGTGCCATCAAGCAATATGCTTTCAGCCTCTTTGGCCCGTTCGGCATGGTCACCGTCAGCCCCTTCAAGAAGCGCTGTCACATACCAATCATAAGTTCCACTGGATGCGGGCGAGATAGACATATTGTTCCAAAGGCCGTCTTCAACAGCGCTTCTGCAAAACCAATGAGTGCTGGTGATGGGCTTTGCTGAAACAACCTGATTGATCGAATAGGTTCCCGCGATGATGGATAACGTGTTTAACTTATGCGCGTTGATGCCCAGCGCGGAGGCGCAAACATCGTGCAAGCCCACGGCCACTGGTGTACCAACTTTCAAGCCCGTTTGATCGGCTGCTTGTTGTGTCACAACGCCTGCAATATCGGTAGGGTTCAAGATGGGCGCAAGGCAGTCAAAAATGCCGTCTAGACCAAATATGTCAGTGGCTCTTTTTGAATAGTCTTGCGTTTGCACATCGGTAAATGCGGTGCTGGCTTCTGTTCTATCCGTCCCGATTGCATTGGTTAGGCAAAAGCGAATGTAGTCTTTGCAGGAGAAGACACTGCCGATATTGGCATAGCGCTCTGGCTCGTGTTGTTTGATCCACGCAAGAATGGCAGCTGGTGAAGAGACACCGGGTTCTTGGCCGCAAAAAGTCAAGCTCTTTTGGGCGGTTCCATCACGGCGCCATTGTGCGACAATGTCATGGGCGCGGCTGTCCAATGACAGTGCGCCATTGCCCAAAGGGTTTTGATGTTTATCAAGCAAATACAGCCCATCACCGTGGGCTGTTTGGGAAACAGCAGCAATTTGGGAGGGGTCGATACCGCTTTTGGTGATGACGTGTTGAATGACTTCGACACACGTTGCCCAAAGCGCTTCTGCGTCCCTTTCCACATGATGAGATTGTGGGTGGAGTTGCGGCACTTTTTTTCGGGCAACAGCCACAGGTTCGCCATTGTCTGCATTAAACAAAACAGCTTTGGTGATTGTCAGTCCGCTATCAATCCCCAGAAGATACGCCATCTCAACCTGCTTCAGATTGGCTAATAAGCGATCGGGCGGTGGCTTCGTCAGTGATAAGGCCATTTATTTGGCCGCTTTTCAGTACTGCTTTGATGGGCGCAATTTTTCCAGCCCCACCTGCCAAGGCAACAACTTGACCACTTACTCCATCACCAACAGCAACCGCTAAAGTTCGTGATGTAAGATTGGTTTTGAGAAGCTCTCCGTTCTCGTTGTAGAAATGTCCAAGAAGCTCTCCAACACCGCCGCTTTTGCTGACTTCGCTTATTTCCGCAGGTTCAATCATCCCCGACTGAACCAATTGCGTTTTCGGTTCAACAGTTCCAATGCCCACCAATTTGAGGGATGCACTCTTGGCATAATCAAAAACGTCTTTTACGCCTTTTTGAGCAAGCAGCACTTCTCTATCTTTGGATGTGTTCGCATAAAAGGGCACAGGCATGACATAGGCTTGCGCGCTTGTTTTCTCAGCAATCAGATGCATGACATCATGGGGGTTTGCTGCAAAATTTCGGGTAAGGCCGCCCAAAAGCGAAACAAATTGCGCACCCCTCGCATCAAGAGACGGCAGATAGCGGATTGCAGCAGCCAAGGTTCGACCATGGCCGATACCGATCAATTTGTGCTCACACAACTCCAGTTGTCGTTTGATGAAATCAGATCCAGCACTTGCCAGCGCTCTTAAAGGAAGATCATCGGTTTCATACAGATCAGGTGCAACTTCGCAGATGTCGAGATTATATGTGGTGGCCAATTTGTCGGCGAGTTCTATGCACTCGATAACATCATCATCGATTGTTACTTTCACGATGCCATCGGACACAGCCTTTGCAATCATCCTGTGCGCTTTCACAGATGGAACGCCGAGTTTTTTCGCGACCTCACTTTGCTTCAGACCACCAACGTAGTGAAGCCACGCAGCGCGGGCCATGAGGCTTCTATCAACGTCTGTGAACTTGTTTCTCATACGTCCTCCCAACGTCGTGAGCATAGCCTAAACCCAATGCCATGACACCGTAAACCCTACTATCAAGAACAAAGCAGGCCGCATCAAATTTTCAAACCCTCAATCATTTGAACTGCTACTGCTGCTTCTTGACCTTTCTTTACAAAGTGCTCTTTGAAGAACTCTATGTGTTCATCTGTGGGTTGAAAATTATGCGGTGTTAGGGAAACAGAAAAGACTGGTATGTCTGTTTCTAGCTGCACCTGCATCAACCCATCTACCACCGTCTTTGAAACAAAGTCGTGACGGTAGATGCCACCATCAACGACCAAAGCGGCGCAGACGACGGAAGAATATTGGCCCGTTAAGGCCAGCCGCTTTGCAAGAAGCGGCATTTCAAACGCTCCCGGAACATCAAACCCTTGAATGTCATGGGGACCTGAATAGGCCTGTTTGAAACCTTCAAACGCTTGGTCAACAATTTCAGCGTGCCAGCGTGCTTTGATGAAGGCTAATTTTTGTATTTCTTTCATGGAACTAATCCTAAGTTTCGTTTTGGTTCCAAGGCGAATAATGTAAGCGGCCGTTCAAAGTTGACGGCTACACACATCGCTTCTCTTCCATCCGGACTTTAACCGTCGGCACCGGAATTACACCGGATCTGCTTGACCTTCAGCGTGACTGAAGCGCTCGCGGGCTTTAACCGCCGGTGGGGAATTTCGCCCCGCCCTGAGAATAGATGTTTGCTGAACTAAGACAGCAAAAATTTCAAGTATCCTTGCTCTCCTTATGGCCTAAATCTTCAAGTCTTTTTGGCCCGCATCGATATGCGGTGTCCAAAAGGCGACACTTTCGGCGATTTGCTCAATCACCTGACGGTCATTTGGTTCCCGTTCTTTGAAGCTAAGCTCCAAGCAGATTTCATTGCTATGTGCGTTGCCCTCTTTCAAAGCAGCCAAAAGGGCGGCTGGTTGAATGCGCCCCTTGTCGTTAAATTCTTTGATGAAGGGGCGATGCCCGCCTTTGTCCATGAGCGATTGTTTGATGTGAATGATCGGGCTCACCTCAGGCACAGCGCGGGCCCATGCGTATGGATCAAAATTATCGGGGTTATCACTGATGACATCGCCATGATCAATATCCGCCATCATCCACATGGGAATGGCCATATTGGCTTTGGATATTTGTTCTTGAAGGGACATGGCAGACTGGATTGTTTCACCAAATTCGCGGCCGATGCTCATGGGTTCCCAAAAAACATAATCCAGTCCGGCACCTTTTGCGTGTTCGGCAACCTCAGCCCAACACTCAATCGCAATTTTAATAAGCTCTTTGCGTCTTTTCAGATCGTCAAAGTCTTTGTAGGTGAAGATAGCAAATTGCGTCCCGACAGATTTCCCACCAACATCTCCAATGATGTCCGCAAAGGTTTTAAACCAGTCGACGTAATATTGGCGCACTTCTTTATCGGGATGGCCAAAATGGTTGAGCCGACCATAAGGACCGGTCATGCCAGACGTGACACGAACACCTGTCCTTTGAAGGGCTGTGTCTAGCTGGCGGGTGAGGCGTTTAACGACATGCGGCTCCCAGCTTGGGTTGATGAATTCATGGGTGAGTTGCAGGTCACGAATTTTGATATCGCGGGCCGTCACGTCAATGAGATCATCAATGTCCGCATAGCGATTAACAAGTGGATTGGTGTTGAGGGAAAGTGTGAGATCCATATCAAGCGGCCTCTTTAAGTGTGTCCGTGAACCATTTTTCGAAAGCCTCTATCTCGTTTGCAGTCAAGCTGAGCTTATGCTTGGTTCTGCGCCACAAGATATCTTCGGCCGTCATCGCCCATTCATTTTTCACAAGATATCGCACCTCTGCTTCGTACAATGTAGCGCCAAAGTGTCGGCCAAGTTCTTCTAGATTGCTTGCCTCACCAACAATTTTGGAAACGAGCGTTCCATAAAGCCGTCCATAATGCTCCCGTAGGTTTCTTGGCATCCATGGATAATCAGTTTTGACCTTTTCGCGGAAGACTTCGAAATCAGCATTTGGCATGTCGCCACCTGGTAGAGGTGCTTTCTCCGTCCAGTCTTTGCCCATGTCAGGAAAGAACTTATCAATTTTGGCCATGCCTCGTTCTGCTAATTCGCGATAGGTCGTGATTTTTCCACCGAAGATATTGAGGATAGGGGCGCCAGCTGTTTCATCCAGATCAAACACATAATCTCTTGTGACGGCAGAGGGGTTGCCCTGTCCGTCATCAAAGAGGGGGCGCACGCCAGAGAATTTTTCTAGCACGTCTTCGGTTGAGAGTTTCTCTTTGAAATATTTGTTCACGGCTGCGATCAAATAATCGATTTCTTCTTGGTCCACACTGACATCTTCCGCGCGGCCCTCATACTGAATATCGGTCGTTCCAATAAGGGCTTTGTCGCCCTCGTATGAATTGATAAAAATCACGCGTTTGTCGTGATTTTGCACCAGATAGGAGTGTGGTCCCTCCCAAAATTTTGGCACTACGATGTGGGACCCTTTAACCAGACGAACATTGCGTGATGAGTTGGACCCAGCGACACGCGTGATCACATCGGTTACCCATGGACCTGCTGCATTTACCAGCATCTTGGCTTTGTAGTCTGTTTGAACACCTGTGAGCGAGTTTTGGGTGGTAACAATCCAATGGCCGTCTTCGCGGCGGGCGGAAACACAAGGCGACCGCGTGATGATTTCAGCGCCTTTTTGGGCAGCGTCTAATGCGTTTAAGACCACCAAGCGAGCGTCGTCCACCCAACAATCAGAATATTCAAATCCGCGCTTAAATGCATCTTGAATGGGAGCACCTTCTGGATCTCTATGGAGATTGAGCGTGCGCGTTGCGGGGAGCTTTTTTCGGCCGCCAAGGTGGTCATAAAGGAAAAGGCCAAGGCGAACGAGCCAAGCAGGGCGATCTTGTGGAGAATGGGGTAGCACAAAGCGCAAAGGCCAAATGATATGGGGTGCGGCGTTCATCAAAACTTCGCGCTCTATCAAAGCCTCGCGCACCAATCTAAATTCATAATATTCCAGATAGCGAAGACCGCCGTGAACCAGCTTGCCTGATCTTGATGATGTGCCTTCGGCCAAGTCATCTTTTTCGCATAGAACGACTTTCAAGCCTCGACCCGCCGCGTCTCGTGCAAAACCCGCGCCGTTTATGCCGCCACCAATCACAAAGAGATCGACAATTTCATCTTTTTTCATGTGTTACTCCATGAGCCGCATGAACGGATCGCCTAGGTTTGAAATTCATCGTCATTGTTCTTTTGTCGCTCGGCGGATTGATGCCATTTTTGACCATGTCGGTCCCATACCTTGTCGGCAGGATTTGTAGGCTGAATAGAGCTGGTCATACTTCTTGATCATTTCATTGTCGACTGGATCAGGGACACCCAAAAGAGGTGTAACCCACTCATTGATACACGCTTCCATGTCGTCAAACGCTCCAATCGCCACTGCCGCCATCATAGCCGCCGCCGCCGCACCAGCCTCGTCTCGCGATGAGATGCGAATTGGAGCTTTCAAAGAAGATGACAGAATGCGGCGCAATTCATCAGAGCGCCCAGCACCGCCTGTAATTCTGACTTCCCTTGGCAAGTCACCCATGGCCTCATAGCAATCACGGGCCGCCATAGCCAAACCCTCAACAACGGCTCGCACCATGTCGGGGTAGCTATGATTGGCGGATAATCCATTGAACGCGGCTCTTGCATCAGCATTCAAAAAGGGACCGCGCTCACCGGCATCAGAAATATAAGGGTGATAAAGAAGAGAGCAGGGAGAAGATTGTTTGATCCAGCTGTTTAGCCGTTCCAACATTTCCTTATGGGTAGGCTTTGCGCCAAATTCAGCCGCAACCCCCGCCCCAACATCTAATATCCAGTCAAGATTAAGGGTAGCCGCCATATTGGTTTGTGTTTGAGCCACAATATCCGCATGGGGGAGGCAAAGGACATAGCCTGTGTGATCTTGACCCAGAACGACATCATTTGCTTTCACAGCCTTCATGTGGACACCGGTGGACCCGATCGTTGAACAAGCAACATCAGACTCGCCCGTGAAAATGCCAGCACCTAAAGCCGTCATGATCATATCGACATAACCAAGACTGACGGGGGTACCCGCATTCAAGCCACACATTTTTGCAGCGCTTTCTGTCAAAGCATATGTGGTTTGAGATCCGTCCAAAATATCGGGTAGGAGATAACGTCTGTTTGACAGCCCCAAAGCTGCGATGACATCGTCATTGTATTGGCGCGTTCTAAAGTTGCCAAAAGTGAAACTTGCTTCCGACGGATCAGTCGCAATAACACCGGTCATGCAGTAGTAAAGCCAATCCTTGCAATGAAACGAGATTGCAGCTTGCTCAATCATCTCAGGATGGAACCGCTCCATGTGCGCCAGTTGCGTTCCCTGCTGACAGGTATTCAATCCAGTGCCAGTTGATTCAAAACGAAGGCGCTCTCGGTCCCCATCGGCCAATGTTTCAACTGTTTGTGCTGCGCGCGCGTCAAGCCAAAGCCAAGCATCCGTGAAGGGCACGTTGTCTTTGTTCAACATCCATGTTCCGTCGCCTTGACCTGTGACAGCGATAGCAGCGGTGCGATTGGCCAAATTAGCAATTTTATCAGAAAGACCGGAAATCGCTTTGGCGCAATCCTCCCATGTTCGACCCATGGGTTGGGTTGCAGCGCCATCTGAACCGATGGTGTAAGAGTTTTCAACAGAGGAGGTGGCGATCTGTGTGCCATCCAAAAGAAACGCGACCGCCTTCATGACAGAAGTGCCTGCATCCACCCCAATAATTATATCTGGTGTCTCCAACACACGTCTCCTTCGCATTGCAGCATAGGCGCGGCGGCCAGTTTTTCCCAGCTACTCACCTTCACCAATGGCTTAATCTTCTTAGCACCCCTGAACTAAGATGAATATTCTCAGTCTTCTTAGAGATACACAGGTTGTCGAAATGCGGCTTAACACTTAGTACATTTTTTTTGCCTTGTCTGTATTATTTTGCAGACACAGTAAAATATTTCAGATAGAACTTATTCACAACGAAAATGACTGAGATGTTATCGCGAGCGCTGTTTAAACAGTGCTTAAATTCAAAGAGAATGCTCGGGCGGTTGGCTGGTTGAGGCCTCCTTACCGCAACTGTTTGGGAGAACAGTAGATGAGAAAACAACAGGTGGTAATGATGAAACAGACGCAGACTTAAACTGCGTTTACGGGAGGAGAGCAGATGGCTGCATCTGTGCAAGGGGGAGGGCCAGCTCAAGGCTCAAAGAAAACTTGGATTGTCACTGCCATTTGTTTTGCTGCAGTGCTTGTTGTAATGGCCATTGATACGACTGTTGTCGTCGTTGGATCAGATCAAGATTTGCGAAAGCAAGCCTTTTCTCCAGAAGCCTATGGTCAGACTGAATTTCCAAGAATTCAATCCCTCGTGGTTGAGCGCGCTGCTGACGCCGTCGAACTGTCAACCAAACTTAAAGCCGACAAAAAAGCCGCTATCAGTGAATTTGGCACGGTGTCGGGCATTTTCCCCGTCTTCCCAGTGAAATTTGAAGGAGTGGTGGGTGAAGGTAAATCGGGCATATTCGAAATAAAGGTTGATGGAATGCCGCAGGGCGCAAAAATTCGCGTTCAATCTGGCCCCGCAATCAATGGAACTGAACTACGCGATGTTCCAGGGGACATCGAGTTCGGTCAATTCACAAACCAAATTGAATATCAAAATGTAGGAGCCAGTATCAACAAAGCGATGAGTGCGTTGGTGTTGGTTGACCTAGACCGAGAAACTCTAAGTGGAAAATCAGTATCGGTTGTTGGCGTTTTCAAAATGATCAATCCAAAAAATTGGCTGGTCACACCTGTAAAGTTTGACGTCAAATGATTGCAACCGCTTCGACATTAGAAAACCCCAGTGCAGAAGCTGACAACGACGAAGTTGTTATGGCTGCGCGGCATATCTCCAAGTCATGGGGTGCTGTTCATGCGCTTAAAAGTGTCAATTTCAACATCCATAGGGCACAGGTTACGACCCTTTTTGGCGAAAATGGTGCTGGCAAATCTACTTTGATGAAAATCCTATCGGGTGTCTATGTGCCGACGTCTGGCGAAATTATTCTCGATGGTAATGTCGTTGAATTGGGATCGACAACCAAAGCACTTAGCTTTGGCATCTCGATTATCCACCAAGAGCTTAGCCTTGCTCCCAATATGAATGTTCGCGACAACATCTTTATGGGTCGCGAAATCAAGGGGGCATGGGGTGGTGTTGATTTCAAAGAAGAAGAGCGACAAACCCGTGCCTTAATGAAAGAATTGGAAGAGGACATTGATCCTCTGACCTTGGTTGAAGATTTGCGTTTGGGCCAGCAACAAATTGTCGAAATCGCGCGCGCTCTTTCGGTGGATTCTCGCATTTTGATTATGGATGAGCCAACTTCCGCGCTTTCTGCAACTGAGGTGGAAGTGCTTTTCAAGGTCATTCGTGATCTGACCTCAAAAGGCGTATCCATTGTCTATATCTCACACCATTTAGAAGAAGCGCTGCAGGTGACAGATCACGCTGTCGTTCTTCGAGATGGGAATATGACGGCTTATGCGCCGCGTTCGGAAATTGATCTGGAATGGATCGTTCGCAATATGGTGGGCGAAAACTTCGATCTGGGTTCGCCGCCAATTGGCCATGAGATGGGTAGCGCCGCACTGGAGATTATGGATTTATGTGTTCCAGATGCTTCAGGCAATGGTCTTGCTGTTGATCATCTAAATTTGTCTGTGAAAGCGGGAGAAATCGTCTGCGTTTATGGCCTTATGGGCGCAGGGCGCACTGAATTTATGGAGACTGTTGCGGGTCGTATTTCGCCCATTTCTGGCGAAGTTTTGCTTCACGGGTCAGATGTTTCAGGCCTTTCAATTGCTCAACGAATTGATGCAGGAATGGGCTTGGTGCCAGAAGATAGGCAGCGGGATGGCCTTGTTCAAACGATGACGGTGGGAGGCAATATGTCTTTGGCCTCAATCAGCAATTTTACCAAAAATTTCATGACATCTCGTGCCGACGAAGACGCAATTGTCACGAAGTCTATTAAAGACGTGACGGTCAAAACTGATGGGCCAAACGCTCCGATAGGCTCTTTATCTGGTGGCAACCAGCAAAAGGTCGTGATCGGTAAAATGCTGGCCACAGATCCGAGCGTTATTCTTCTGGATGAGCCGAGCAGGGGCATTGATATTGGCGCGAAGGCTGAGGTTTTTAGGCTTCTCGCTGAAAAGGCTAAAAACGGCTTAGCTGTCATTTACTCCACTTCCGAAGTTGGGGAGTGCCTATCGATTGCGCATCGTGTGATCGTTATGCACCGCGGTAAAATTTCGGCGGAATTCACAAAAGACGTAACAAAAGCGCAAATCATGGCCGCTTCTGGCGAAGCTGTAGTCGCATAACTGGGCATGAAGGCATGAAAATTACTGACGCGGTAACAACAAAAACGGACGCGAATATGAAAAAAATGGACGTTTGGAAACTATTGCTTGAAGGGCGGGCCTTCTTTGCATTGATCGCTATCATTGCGGTGTTTTCAATCCTTTCACCGCGCTATTTTACCTTGGGCAACTTTTTGATCATGTCATCACACGTGGCCATCTTCGGGCTGCTTGCTGTGGGTATGTTGCTCGTCATTCTCAATGGCGGAATTGATCTATCGGTGGGTTCAACACTTGCTCTGTCGGGCGTTTTTGCCGGGTTTTTGATGCAAGGGATCGAGTTAGAGGCGCTTGGGGTTATTTTATACTTACCAGTTTGGGGGGTGGTTTTCTTAACTTTGGGGGTGGGTGCCTTCGTGGGCTTGGTCAATGGGGTGCTGATTGCTTACATGAAGGTTCCAGCCTTTGTTGCCACCCTTGGCACTCTCTATGTGGCACGCGGTGTTGCCTTGCTGATGACCAACGGTTTGACGTTCAACAATTTGGGCGGCAAGCCCGAACACGGCAACACAGGCTTTGACTGGCTTGGGTTCAACCGCATCGGCAATATTCCAATCAGTGTCGTCGTGTTGGTCCTTGTCTCCTTAATTGGTGCTTTCTTACTAACGCGCACATCTTTTGGTCGCTGGCTCTACTCATCAGGTGGTAACGCGCGGGCTGCGGAATTGTCTGGCGTTCCTGTGAAGCGCGTACAGATTGCGGTTTATATGTTGAGCGGTGTTTGCGCGGCAATTGCGGGCATTGTTTTGAGCTCCCAGCTTACCTCAGCAGGCCCAACAGCTGGCATGACCTACGAGCTAACAGCCATTGCTGCCGTGGTCATCGGTGGGGCGGCTCTCACAGGCGGAAAAGGAACCATTCAAGGAACACTGCTTGGCGCTTTCGTCATCGTATTCCTGTCAGACGGATTGGTCATTATCGGCGTGTCTGTTTACTGGCAAACGGTCTTCACGGGTTCGGTGATTGTGCTGGCTGTTTTGTTGAACTCAATCACATACGGAGGCGCGCGAAAATCGGCCTGACGTACAAAGAATTTCAGCGCGATGTTTGGAGGAATAACATCAATCTGGAACTAGCCGCCGAAATAATTCGGTAAACACTAAACCACCCCTAGGGAGGAATATTATGTTAAAAATCACAAAACGTGCCGTTGTCGCGGCTATGGTTTCATTGCCATTGATGATGACAGCGTCTGTTGCTTATGCAGATGGTTTGATTTCTATCATCGTGAATGATCCAGCCAATCCATATTGGTTCACGGAAGGTGAAGTTGCTAAAAAGACAGCCGAAGAGTTGGGTTATGATGCAACTGTGTCTGCTCACAAAGGCGATACAAACACTGAAGCAACTCTTGTTGATGCAGCCATCACCAACGGTGCAAAGGCCATCATTCTCGATCCGGCTAATGCCGATGGTTCAGTTGGCGTTGTGAAAAAAGCAAAAGCTGCTGGCATTCCAGTCTTTCTTGTAAACGCTGAAATCAACGAAAGCGGCATCGCAATTGCGCAGCTTGTTTCTAACAACGCACAAGGCGCGGCTCTTGGTGCGGTTACTTGGCAAGAACTTGTCGGCGATAACGCTAAATATGTTGAGTTCTTTGGCAACCCAGCTGACAACAATGCTGCGACCCGCTCCAACGGTTACAAGACTGTTTTAAGCCAGTATTCTGGTTTGAACAAAGTAGCGCAGGAAACAGCTAATTGGGACCGTACACAGGGCTACAACAAAATGCAGTCCATCATGCAAGCTCAGTCAACAATCAACGCTGTTATCTCTGGTAACGACGAAATGGCTTTGGGCGCGATTGCAGCTCTTAAAGAAGCGAACCGCCTCAATGGCGTAATCGTTGGTGGCTTTGATGGTTCACCTGATGCCGTCGCTGCCGTGAAATCTGGCGAAATGGCTTATACGGTTCTTCAGCCTGTTGCGGTCTTCTCTGCTGAAGCAGTGCGTCAAGCTGACTACTACATCAAGAACGGTTCAGCAAAAGTGTCAGTAGAAAAGCAATTGTTTGATTGCTTGCTGATTACACCTGCAAACGTGGCTAACTACTCAGCTCCGTTTACATTGTCAGAGTAACAACCCTCCCAACTCGGGCAAAGAGTGGGCGCGTTGATGGACAGCGCGCCCATTTTTTTATTTCTGCCAAATCCATGTAAGCTAGACTGACGGCAAATTGGAAAAGCATTTTACAATTTGAAAGCCTGCGGGCTTGTGTTGGAGGTCGAAGCAGAAGATGTCACCTAAGAAACTAATAAACGATCCTGATTTTCTCATCGAAGAACTCATCGAGGGAATTGTAACGGCCCATCCTAAATTGCTGCGGGTTGAAGGAAAAACCAAGCGGGCAATCGTCGCTAAAAAGGGCGCGCGGGCGGGTAAAGTTGGCGTGGTTATTGGCGGTGGGTCAGGTCACGAACCTGCGTTTGCTTGCTACGTTGGACAAGGCTTGGCTGATGCAGCGCCCATCGGCAATATTTTTGCCTCACCCTCTCCAGCCCATATTATCGACGCAGCTTTAAGTGCTGAGCGTGGGGAGGGCGTGCTGTTCCTCTATGGCAATTACGCTGGGGACGTTATGAACTTCGACATGGCAGCCGAGCAATTAGGCCAGCAAGGGATCGACGCAAGATCGTTCCTTGTAACCGATGATATCGCCTCTGCGCCAAAGGAAAGGGCCAGTGAGCGGCGGGGTATTGCCGGTGACTTTTTCGTTTTCAAAATCGCAGGTGCTGCTGCTGACTTGGGGCTAAATATTGAAGCGGTGATCGCTGCTGCGACAAGAGCCAACGACAACACGCGTACCATGGGCGTTGCTTTATCTGCGTGTTCGATGCCTCAAACGGGGAAAGCGAATTTCGAAATTCCAGAAGGTGAGATGGAAGTTGGCATGGGTATTCATGGCGAGCCTGGTGTGGCGCGTGTCCCGATTGAAACGGCTGATGACGTCACAGACAGACTGTTACAACCCATTGTTGATGAGTTGATGTTGAGTGCAGGCGACAGGGTCGCCGTGCTGGTCAACGGTCTGGGTTCTACCACTTTACTGGAACAATATCTTGTCCACCGGCGCGTGGCTCAAACATTGAGCACCAAGAATATTCACATCCACAACAGTTGGGTAGGGGAGTATTGCACATCATTGGAAATGGCTGGCGTCTCTGTCACCTTGATGAAGTTGGATGATGAGCTTGAAACATGGCTAGACCATCCATGCCACACGCCCGCTTTAAAGGTTGGAGACGAGAGGGTTGGAAATGAAACGAAATCTCACGAACAATCGCAATCCCAACAAACAACGCCCAACTTTAACGGCCAAACGGATGGGCTGGTTCAAAACAAATCTAATCTCAACAACACGGGGCATTTGACGCCGACATTGTTTGTTGCCGCATTGCAAAACATCGGTGCTACCATCATAAAATCCAAGGATGAGCTTTGCGAGTTGGATGGTGTTATCGGAGACGGCGATCACGGCATTACGATGGAGATCGGGTGGAAGGCTATTTTGACGTCGCTTGACAAGGCGTCTGATGAGACGACCATATCGGAAATTTGCATCAAATGCGCAGATGCATTCTTAGATTCAGTTGGAGCATCCGCTGGACCGCTTTACGCTTCTGCTTTCAATGCCGCAGCCCGCGCCGTGCTTGACCGTCAAAATTTAGACGCAACGGCAACAGCCGCTTTGATATCGGCAATGGCTAAGGGCATTGAAACGCGTGGCAAAGCGTCGATTGGGGAAAAGACCATGGTCGACGCATGGGCTCCCGCATCAAAAGCGGCAATACTAAGCGCACAGCAAGGAGGGAGCATCAAAGAGGTTGCGATTGCTTCCGCACAAGCTGCACGCCAAGGCGCTGATCAGACCAAAGATTTGGTGAGCAAGCGTGGCCGATCCAAAGTATTGGGTGAACGATCAATTGGGCATATCGATCCCGGTGCCCAATCAGCCGCAATTCTTCTAGGCTCGTTTGCTTCGTTTTTGAGCTCAAGGCTTTAGGCAAAGAGCGCACTTTCCTGCGAACGACCCCTTCGTGGATTAATCGCCTCAGCGATTGGTCCATCCTTATTTGTTGTATTTAGCGTCGAGTGCGTTGATGGCGTTGACGTTGCCAGCAGAACGGCCTTCCTCATCAAAGCTATTAGCCAAAAATGCTTCGACGATGGACTTGGCCAATTCAGGGCCAACCACGCGCGCGCCTAAGGTGATGATTTGAGCATTGTTTGATAATGCCGCACGCTCTGCTGAGTAGGTGTCATGGCATTGTGCGGCCCTAATACCCGGCACTTTGTTGGCTGATAGACACACGCCAATGCCTGTCCCACAAACCAAAATTGCACGGTTAAATTCTCCCTCAATGACACTGCTTGCAACTCTGTCGGACAGGTTCGCATAAAAAGCATCTGGGCCGCTTTCACCTTGTGATAGGTCTTCTGCTTGAAACCCTTTAGCCGCCAAATGCTCCGCTAAGACTTTCGCCAAACCTTCACCAGCGCTATCGCCTGCTACTGCTACTTTCATCGTCTTTTCCTTTTGTTATTTGTTCAAATTGCTTTTGAGCATCGGTCCAAAATATCGAGATAGCCCTCAACGTTCCAAGCCGATCGACCAATAAACAGGCCATCAATATGTTCGCATTGGATCAACTCTTCGCAGTTGTCTGGATTGACGGAGCCACCATAGAGGCACGGCACTCGTTTTCCCAAAATGTCGGATGACAAGGCAATAATCTCGGCATGGCGATCATTTGCGTAATCTGCTGATGCTGGTATGCCGTTTTCACCGATTGCCCAAACCGGCTCGTAAGCCAGCAAAACGGGGGTGTCACTTGCCTCTCTAGCAATGGCTTTGAGTGCCGTGGAAACTTGTTCAGATAAGACCTCTTGGGCTCTGCCTGCCTCACGCTCTGCCAGCGTTTCACCAATGCAAATGAGAGGAATGAGGCCGTGCTTTACGGCAGCGGCAGACTTTTTTGCCACTGTGTCGTTGGTTTCGCCAAAGTGAGTTCGGCGTTCTGAATGGCCCAATTCCACGATATCAAGGGCGCAGTCTTTCAGCATGATCGGTGAGACTTCGCCAGTCCAAGCGCCCGCATCATCCCAATGCATATTCTGCGCGCCAACTTTTACCGATGTGCCTTGCAATTGTTCTTTGACCTGCCGCACGGCTGTAAAAGGCGGGATGACAAAACGCTGTATACGCGGATCATTTTCAGGGTCAGCAGCACCCAAGGCAGAGGCAAATGCCATTGCTTCAGCAAGGGTCTTGTTCATTTTCCAGCTGGTGCCGATCCAAAATTTCGAAGTTGTCATATGCGCGCCCCTTCAGTGCTCGCGACAATGAGTTCAATTCCAGAAGCCTTCACCAGCTTTGCGAAACTTTCATCTGGTGCTTTATCTGTAATGACGACATCAAATTCGCCAATAGAGGCGAGCCGATATAGTGCTTGCTGGTTGATACGGCTATTGCTCACCAATAAGACATTTTTAGTTGCCGAATTGATCATAGCCCGCTTGGTTCGAACCGCTGCTTCATCCATGTGAAAAACATCACAACCCTTGACCGCAGGAGACGAAATGAAAGCAATATCGGCGCGCAAGCCTGTGAGTGCATCTTCTGTTACTTTGCCAAAATAGGCATTGTATTTGGGGGTATACCATCCGCCCAGTGCAATCAGACTGATGCCTGCTTGATCCTTCAATTGATCAATGACAGCGCCGTTATTCGTCAACACAGTGAGCGGTCGCGCTTTTACCAAATGATTGCCTAAGACCGCTGCTGTTGAGCCATCGTTGACAATAACGGACATGCCAGGTTCAACCAGTTTGAGCGCTGCTTGAGCGATTGCTTCTTTGGTTGATTGCCCTTGGAGCGCGCGAAATCTGAAATCACTTTCGAACTGAGTGCCAGGTTCGGTGGTCGCGCCACCGCGAATTTTTCTGAGCATTCCCAGCTCTTCCAATTCATCAAGGTCTCTGTGAATAGTCATTTTTGAAACAGATAACTGTTCAGACAACAGATCGACCTCAACCGCGCCTTTGCTGACTAAAAGGTCAAGAATTTCCTGCCGTCGATCTTCTCTTCTCATTTTCCAACGCTGTTATTGGTTTTTGCACTTGATATTCGAGTTAATTCTAACATTCGATTGGATTAAATCAACATTTTGAATGATATTATGAGAAATTATATTGTGGCTTTTCGGGCTGCCCTCGGTAATAGAAGCTCTAACATCTAAGGCGCCTGAGCATTGTTTGTCAGGCAGGCTAAAATACTATTCTTCTGCAAATTCTTTGGCTCACGCTAAGCGTTCTTCTGTTGCCGATGCAGACTTTGCCACCCAGAATCGCGTGCATTTCTGACATACCGTTCTTCCGCGAAACCTTTGGAAAGCTTGGGTAATAGTGAAGGGGATATGGGTTAGAAACAACCAATGTTACAAAGTGTTGAAATGTTTGAGAAAACTGGCTCCCCGAACAGGACTCGAACCTGTGACCCAATGATTAACAGTCATTTGCTCTACCAACTGAGCTATCGGGGAATGCCGTTTAACACTTGCGCGTGGGGGCCGATATAACAAAGGTTTTGGCGGTTGCAAAGCGAAATATTGAAAAGGACTCAAAAAAAACAACTTGGTGAATAAATTGACCACAATCCATTGCGATTAAAACTAATTGTGAAGCGGCGCAGGCTTTGAAGAAATGCAGGATTGTTGATGTTTTTCATGTGATTAGCCCAATCATTATGTTGGGCCCTGACTGTTCGCCGACAAGAAGTTTTCTTATCAAACAAAACAGTCAGGTCTTTAATGTTACAACTTGAACAACGCGCTCAGTTTTTTCGTTGCCTCGTCGTTTAACCAGTTCTTCCAAACGTCGGGGTAGGTGGTGAGGTAGTGTGCAGCGGCTTCATCGGCGGAAGCTTTGTTATCTTCCTTCCACGCCAATATTGACCCCATTTGCTCATTGGTAAAGCTGACTTTGCTCATGAGCTCCTTTACCTCAGGTTGAGCGGCACCAAACGAGTTGGATACAACGGTTGTCACGATGCTTTTTGGATAAGCGCCAAGGTAAGGTGTCGCGCAATCCTTCTCGCTGTTGCAGGTGTGTCCTTCAGCATTGTGCTCACCCACATCAACCAGTGTCATTGGGTATTTGCCAAGAATTGAGGTCGGCGCCCAATAATAGCCGAACCACGGCTGTTTTGATTCGAACGCTGAACCAATAGAGGCAGCAAGCGTTTCACCCGATCCGTGGATGAAATCTTCAATGCCGTTATC
The DNA here is from genome assembly GCA_039964305.1 of Hyphomicrobiales bacterium. Classification (GTDB taxonomy): domain Bacteria; phylum Pseudomonadota; class Alphaproteobacteria; order Rhizobiales; family JACESI01; genus JACESI01. The sequence goes on along the minus strand of JBDVXS010000154.1, from coordinate 1,767 downwards.
TTTCATCTTGGCAGCAAGCGCCATATTTGTGTTGACGACTTGGCATGTCCAACCGACAGGGCAATTGTGGAAACGACCACCAACCAGCTCTGGGTTTTTAATGATGCCGTCAATTGTTGCCAGTTCAGGGTGTTTGTCGAGTAGGTAGTTTGGAATCCACCACCCTTCAACACCGCCATCAGACAGGACTTCAACCAACTCTTCGATCTTTTTATCTTTAATCAAAGGCTTATAGGCAGGTGCCGCATTCGTCCATATTTCGGTCAGAATATCTGGCTCGCCTGTTTCTGCAACTGAGGCGAGGGCGGGCGTGCTGGCAGATGGGACAACCGTTAGTTTGCAGCCATAGCCTTGTTCCAAAATGAATTTAGAAATGGCGGTTACAACGCGTGCTGAGTCCCAATCCATCTCTGTGATTGATACGTCGCCGCACGCAGCGTGGGCCTGAGAACTAAATGCGAATAATGAGCCAACAAACGCACTGGCATAAAGCGTTTTCTTTAATGTCATTGATCTCCCCTAAGTCGTAATTTTTGTTTGTACGCGATATACTTGCGCGTTGAGGGGGGGGGATGACAAGGATTGATATCCATTCACGCATTAAGAAGCGTGAAAGTGAACGTAAGCGCGGTTACACACTTCTAAATGTCGAGATCATCAACAAATTCTGCGTTTTCTTGAATGAAATTAAAGCGCGCCTCTGGTTTGTTGCCCATAAGGCGGTTGACGGCATCAGCTGTTTCGCCATCTGCATGGTCAACAATTTCTACGCGCAGTAGGGTGCGCTTGCTTGGGTCCATGGTGGTTTCTTTAAGCTGAGCTGGCAGCATTTCGCCAAGACCCTTAAAGCGACCAATATCTATCTTGCCACGGCCATTGAATTCTTTTTCCAGTAGCTCGTCTTTGTGCATGTCATCGCGGGCATAAAGTGTCTTGCCGCCTTGGCTGATGCGGTAAAGCGGGGGCACGGCCATGAAGAGGTGGCCATTGCGAACGAGTTCCGGCGTTTCTTGGAAGAAGAAGGTAATGAGCAGGGAGGCGATGTGTGCGCCATCCACGTCCGCATCGGTCATGATGATAACGCGTTCATAGCGAAGGTCATCGTCGCGGTATCTGGAGCCAGTGCCACAGCCGAGGGCTTGCATAAGGTCGGTGAGCTGCTGGTTGCTTGCCAGTTTATCGCGGCCTGCATTGGCAACATTCAAGATTTTACCGCGTAAAGGCAAAATGGCTTGGTTCTTCCGGTTGCGGCCTTGCTTAGCAGAACCACCCGCAGAATCGCCCTCCACGATGAAGATTTCAGAGCCCGCCGCAGAGTTTTGGCTACAGTCAGCGAGTTTCCCCGGTAGGCGAAGCTTGCGAACGGCGGATTTACGATTGATTTCGCGCTCTTGGCGACGTTTCAAGCGTTCTTCGGCGCGGTCAATTACCCATTCAAGCAGTCTGTTTGCTTGGTTTGGCGAGCCAGTGAGCCAATGGTCAAACTGGTCACGTACCGCATTTTCAACGATACGGCTTGCTTCTGTGGTCGCAAGTTTATCTTTGGTCTGGCCAACAAATTCAGGTTCGCGCACGAAGACGGAAAGCATGGCAGCACTTGAGGTCATAATGTCATCACTGGTGATGAGCGAACCCTTTTTATTGCCTGTTAGTTCGGCGTAGTTTTTCAAGCCGCGAAGCAATGTTGTGCGCAGGCCCGTTTCGTGGGTGCCGCCCTCAGGCGTTGGGATGGTGTTACAATATGAATTGACATAGCCATCACCTTCA
>JBDVXS010000153.1:0-20405 GCA_039964305.1 Hyphomicrobiales bacterium | reverse complement strand
AGATCCTGTTAAATCAATAATAAAAGCCCCGATATCATGTCGGGGCTTTTTGTCTATTGCGTGCTTCGCGCCTAAAGCAAGATGAGTTGGATCATTACCTCTGATCTAACCCTATACAAGCATATTCCCTTTTATGAAGGGTTTTGCACGTTACAAAGCGATGTTGCGCGTTGTGAGAAGGACGCGGCTTGCTCTTCACTAATCACGCCATCTTCTTTCATCTGAACAACATGGCCGAGGCGCTCGTCGAGGCAGGCAGCTAAGGCTGGGTTTGCTTCTGATACACGTTCGCCATTGCTTGCTTGTGAGGCTTGCACTGTCTCATCGGTTGACGATGAAGTTGTAAGCGCCATCACTTCGTCGTTCCAATGGGTTACGATAAACCCGAGACAGACCACGCCGATCAAACCCATTATAAATCGCGCAGGTATGCCGTGAAGGAACCGTTCGTCATTTGCCGTTGTCATTTGCTCTCTCCCTGTAGGCTGAGTGTCTCAGCTGTTCGCCTTCCGCACCGGTAGATTGGTCAAAAGGTTTTGTGGTTTTAATTTAACCTCATTATTGCTGTCCATCGCAAGCCCTAGATAAACGGGTTTGTCGCCAAGGCGTTTATCCGCGTCATTGCGATTGAGAAATGTGAGGCTGAATAGTCCTGCGAGTTTCGTGGTTGTTGGGTCAAACTCAATCTCGCCTTGATAAAGCTTGTTGAGATAATCATTGGCCGCAGCATCAAGCCCAACATGCCAGCGCCATGCTTCATCTTTGATGGTTTGCATGGCTTGGACCCGCACTCTGACCTTGAAGAAATGGCCGACCCACTTCTCAATCACCCGTGCAAAGGCGTCATTGGCAGGCTCCGTAAAGCGGAAATCAATGGCTGTATCGAAGCGGTCGGAACGTTCTTTATAGGTGTCCTTGTTTTCCTCGCTCAATATGTCGAGCGACACATCGCGCATGGGCGTTCCGCTTTCTGCAATCAGCGCGCCCAATCCACCAAGACCACCATCCTTTTGGCGCATGTCGAGGATTTCGCTGTCAGCAAACATCAGTTGCCCATCGTCAGTGGTGACTTTTTGATCGCGGAAGAACAGTTCGGCTGCACGCAACTGCATTGGGTCGTGCGTGCCATCCATAACATTGCGCATGATCAGATGGGTCAGTTGATCAATGAAAATTGGCGGGATGGTGATGTTCTCACCGCTATTAAACAGCGCGCTATAAGCTGCTTCAATAGAACCGTGCTTGATGAGAAAATCACGATAGCCAAGAATCACCTGATAGTTTTCCTGCGCTGCTGCATCCTTAATGGTGGCAATGTCTTCATCGCTGACCGTCATAAACGGATCACTCATCAAGGCTTCGAACACTCGGTGTTCATCAGTGCAAGATTCATCGATGGGATGAATTTCTGGCCGCGTGTAATAAGCACGAAGCAAGTCGGCCGTGACTTCTAGCCAGCCATCGGCATTTTTGGTGACGAGATGAAAACCCGCTGATTTCCAGAAGTCTTGTGTGGTGTCAGCTTGATCATTCATCTTCGACGATCTCCCAAATCTTCGTGTGGATCGGCTCGGATGGTGGCGTAACGGTTCTAAATTCTTCGCGCATATCGCCGTTGTCATCAAAAAAGCGACGGACAGTAAACACGGTGTTGATTGGGTGTTCTGCACATAGGGATTCAATGTATTCAATCTCGTGGCCAGCAACAGGCAAAGCGACATTGGTTGATGGTGCGCCATAGCTTTCATGGAAATGTTGAGCGAGCTTTTCGGTCAGTTCTGTTTTCTGATCAGCTTCAATCTCAGCCACTGTTGCAAAGGTTGCACGGCCAAAATTTTCCAGTGACAGAAAGCCGTTTGAAAAAGCTTGTTTCAGTTTGCCCTTGATCTCATCTTCTTCAAGCCGTGAAAAAGCGAAGGCACCGGAAATTGCCCATTCGTCCGTACCAGCAGGATGCTCGTAAACGTTGCCGTCGGTCTGGTCAAAATGGATGGTCTTTAACATCTTCATGGCAGATGCGCCTCAAGGCTGGTGTTGAGCACATCGATGGTTTTTATCACAGCACTGCCACCTGCTTCTTTTTTCAAGATCAAATTGGCATGCTCATCTAACCCCAGAAAGTTCCCGTTCTCACCGCCAACTGAGAGGGCATGACCTTGTTCCATTCGGCCATCAAGCTGGGTGAGAATAGGCTGCATGCCTTCTTCTTCCCATGTATGGATCCACGTCATGAAATGCCGCGCCATGGAATCGAGTACTTGCATAGCATCAAGATCGCCACATCCTTCATCCCATAAAGTGGTTTGGCTTTCATCAAGACCGGGGTCAATATTGTCCGCCGTTGGGCGCACTTTGAGGTTGATGGCGAGCACCATGAAAACGGGTGAACCGTCTTGGTCGCGCTCGCTGAAAATCGCATCAACTTTGCCAATCAAAGCGCCGTTTGCCAGCACCTTGTTGGGCCAATGGTAGGTGATGGCAATTTCAGGTGGCGCGATGGCACCCACCGCATCACCAATGGCCACCATCTTGGTGAACACCATCGATAGCGCCTCTTCGCGTGAAACCTCAGGTTCCAACACAATGGCGCAATCAAGGGTGTCGTCATCACGCACCCATAAAATATCGCCCGCGCTGTATTTACCTTTTACAGCGCCGCCAACAGCCTTGCGGGCAGGGCTTTGACCGACCTTTAATTCATGGCCGCTCATCATGGGTGGGAATTGTGGGGTCATTAATCAGCCAAGCTCAATGTTGCCATTGACCTCATGGTTAAGGTCTGTGCCTTCAGCGGTGAGGACAACTTTGACTTTCAAGCTTGATTGTCCAGCAAGATTGCTGTCGCGCACGATGCGCTCAATTTCTTGCTGTGATGTTACGCCGACTTGTTTGAGAAATTTGCGCATCGACATGTTGAATACTTCGTCTGACATAGTGTTCTTTCTTAGGGGTGTGGCCCTAGTTTCCAAGCCGTACTGAACCGTTTTGCGAAACATGTGTTTCACCAGCGGTTTGGCTGAATGTTGCATTAAAAAGTGAGCCGCCCACAAAGGCGACGATGACCATAATGACGATACCGCCAACTATAGATTTCATTGTTTTATATCTCCCTGTTTCACAGCCCCTTGTGGCGCCGTGGCCTTTTCTAAAAACTCTACCAGTTCGTCCCGTCTTTCAATCGATTTTAATCGTTGCACAGGCATTTTTGTACCAGGTATCATCACATCAGGCCCATCATCGAACAATTGTGCAATGGTTTTAGCATTCCAGATGATACCGGATTTAATAATCGCCTTCGAAAACGTATACCCAGCCAGCGTGCCTGCCTTGCGGCCAAAGACATCGTAAAGCGTTGGCCCTGCGCGGTTTGCGCCATCTGGCGTTAACGTGTGACAGACGGAACATTTTCGTTGAAACTCTAATTGGCCTTCGCTCTCAGCGTTTGATAGTTGAAAGCGACGCGGGAACTTGCTTTTGACAGGCTTAAGTTTTGCGCCCTTTGCAAGCGGGTGCCAGCTGGCGAAGTCATCCAAGCCCACAAGATAAAGCGCGTCATCATTGCCAGTAAAAGCAATTCCCCATATGGGACCAAACGAGCCCGCTGCATCGCGTTTTTTGGCCAAAGCCGTGGTGTCGTAGAGATTGACGAAGCCAGCCCCATTGCCGCTTGCTAGTGTCTTGCCGTCTGGTGACAAGGTGAGGGCTAGGACAGGGCGGTCGAATTTTGAAAGCTCTTTTTTGAGCGTACCCGTTTTCGCGTCAACGGCACTAACGGTGCCATCTAGGCCGCCGAAGAACAATGTGCCATCAGGGGTGGCCGCAATCACATTGATGCCCCAGCCATGGTCGTAGACTTGGTCAATGAAGGAACCATCATCTGAGCTCCATGCTCGCACGGAGCCATCGTAGGAGCCTGTGTAAACTGTTTTGCTATCGGAGGAGAATGTCACAGCATTGACATTGCCGCGATGGCCTTCAAGTTTTGCAATTTCTTTGCGCGCCTTAATGTCGAACAGGCGAGCGGTTCCGTCCCATCGTGCAATTGCAGCCATTTTGCCATCTGGCGACGTGGCTGCATCGAGAACTTTTACGGGTGTGTCGTTTATTTTTTTGACAAGTTCGCCCGTCTCACTGTTCCAAATGGCAAAGCTACCATCATCGGACACCGAGACGATTTCCTTTGAGCCAGAGACGAAGACAGCGTCGTTGACGGCCGCATCATGGCCTGAGAGGCGGTGCCTGATTTTTGCACCGTGAGGCGATAAGTCCCAAACGATAATGCCATAGTCAAAAGAAGCGGTAAGGGCGGTTTTGCCATCACTGGAGATGGCAACAGAGCGGATAGGACCGCCGTGGCCTTCTAACTTATCGGGAAAGGGGTTGGCCTTTGTCATGCTCGGCGCAAGCACGGCTAAAAGCGCGACAGCAAGGGCCGCGCTTTTTAATGTTAGTTTCTGGTGGTCCAGAACGCCCATGAAGCGGTCAACCGGTTATTCCGCCGCTTGGACGGCGCGGTCAGACTTTGCATCTTCTTCCTCAACCCAAAGGCTGTGGTGTTCAGATGCCCATGTGCGATCAACTTCACCTGTTGTCATGGCTGCAGCCGCACCTTCCATACCGATTGAACCGATATAGATATGCGCGATGATGATGCAGGTCATGATAACTGACATGATGCCGTGCCATAGTTGTGCCAATTGCTGTTCTTGCAAGGGGGACAAAGCGGTTGGTAATTCGCTGCCGAAGACCGAATTTACGACGCCAAATGTGGAGGCGAAATGTTCTGTTGTGAACGGGAAGAGAAGTGTCCAACCAGAAAGTGATAGCGAAACGCCGCCTAAAATCACAACCCAGAAAATCACCTTTTGACCCGCATTGAACTTTTTCGCAGGCGGATGAGCGCCACCTAAAATGCCGCCACCACGCAGGAACCACATAAGGTCACGTGGGTGAGGGATGTTGTAAGCAATCCAAGCAATCGCCACCCAAACAAGCGCCAACATAAAGGAGAAGGCTACATAGTTATGGATAAGCTTTCCAAATATGGTGATGGATGCAAAGGCTTCTTTGCCAATAAGGGGCAATAACAAGTCTTTGCCATAGACCAAGTTCAACCCAGTCAGCGCTAAGATGATAAAGCTTGAAGCAAGCAGCCAATGGCCGAGGCGCTCAAGCAATTTGAAGCGTGAAATGGTTTCGCCAGTCGGGCCGCCATGTCCAATGCGGATGCGTCCTCTGATCGCGAAGAACAAGCATAAAATGCCGATGGTTCCAAGAATGCCCCAAGCTGAATAGGTGGGGTAAGATCCGTTTTTGATGATGCGCCATTCTTGACCGTTGGTTTGAATGGCAACACCAGCATTGGGGTCTTTGTTTTGTGTCGTAAGCTTTTCGCCGCCTTTAAGGGCACGCCAAAGTTCAGAATCTGACGTTCCGCCAGAAGATCCACCTGGCACGTTGCCAGCCACGGGGGCGTCTGCCTGCTGTGCGTGGCTTATGGTTGGTGCCAGTAACAGGGCACCAATGAAAAGGACGGATGCCATGAGCCAAATAATCGCCATCCACTGACTAGCAGAGCGCGATTTAACGGCAGCACGTGGTGCTTGGCGTTTTTGCGTATTAAAATCGGTATCGTAAGGCACGGATACACTCCCTATTGCGTCTGATTAAAGTGTCGCAAACGCTTGAAATCTTTTAAAGATGCGCTTTTGCAGCGCTTATCGGCTTTGATTAAAAAGGCGGCTTTTCGGAAAAGAAAAGCCGCCTTAAAGGATGTCAAATCAAGAGCATAATCTTTCGATGCATGCTTTTGAGATAACTGGTTTAGCCACCGGCTTTTTGTCCGTAAGCTGTGCCCCAGCCCCATGCGCCTGAACCGAAGCCACGGGCGACAACGCGCTCGCGGTATACAGCTGAGACCACATCGCCGTCACCAGCGAGTAGAGCTTTTGTGGAACACATTTCCGCACAAAGTGGCAATTTGCCTTCCGCCAAACGGTTACGACCGTATTTGACGAACTCTGCTTGCGACAGGTCTTCTTCAGGACCGCCAGCACAGAAGGTACATTTGTCCATCTTGCCGCGTGTACCAAAGTTTGACACTTGCGGATATTGCGGCGCGCCAAACGGACACGCGTAGAAGCAATAACCACAGCCAATGCAGAGGTCTTTAGAGTGCAGAACCACACCGTCGTCTGTGCGGTAGAAACAATCTACCGGACAAACAGCCGAGCATGGCGCGTCGGAGCAATGCATACAAGCAATCGACAAAGAGCGCTCGCCTGGTTGACCGTCTTTCAACGTCACCACGCGACGGCGGTTAATACCCCACGCCACTTCGTTTTCATTCTTACATGCTGTGACACAAGCGTTGCATTCAATGCAGCGTTCAGCGTCACAAAGGAAAGTCATTCTAGCCATTGTATACTCCTCCTACGCAGCTTCGATGCGACATAGCGTACATTTGGTTTCCTGCATTTGGGTAACCGAATCGTAGCCATATGTTTGTGCCGTATTTGATGCCTCACCCAAGACGTATGGGTCTGCACCTTTCGGATATTTGTCGCGTTGGTCGACGCCTTGGAAATGACCACCAAAGTGGAACGGCATAAAGGCAACGCCTTTAGCAACCCGCTCGGTAACCAGTGCCATGACTTTAACCTTGCCACCCTCTGGGCCATACAGCCAAACTTGCTTGCCATCACGAATACCAAGAGTATTGGCGTCCGATGTATTGATTTCGACAAACATGTCTTGCTGCAATTCAGCAAGCCAAGGGTTAGAACGAGATTCTTCACCGCCACCTTCATATTCAACGAGACGACCAGAGGTCAAAATCATTGGGAAGTCTTTGGAGAAGTCGTTCTTTTGGATTGACGCATAAGCAGTCGGCAGACGGTAAGCCTGACGGTCCTCATAGGTCGGATAATCCGCGACAAGATCGCGACGGTTTGTGTAAAGTGGCTCACGATGGAGCGGAATTGGATCTGGGAATGTCCAGACTACAGTCCGCGCTTTCGCGTTACCAAACGGTGCACAACCATGCTCTATAGCAACCCGCTGGATACCGCCTGAAAGGTCAGTTTTCCAGTTGGTTTTCTCACCGGCAACAGCGTCAATTGCTGAACGCTCATCATCGGTTAGGTCGCCATCCCAGCCAAGTTTTTGCAACATAGCCATTGTGAACTCAGGATAACCGTCTTCGATTTCTGAGCCAGCAGACCATGAGCCTTCAGCAAGAAGGTTGTCACCATCACGTTCCACACCAAAGCGAGCACGGAAGGTCAAACCACCTTCAGCCACTGGTTTGGATGGATCGTAAAGGATTGGCGTGCCTGGGTGACCCATTTCTGGAGTACCCCAACATGGCCAAGGCATACCGTAATACTCACCATCATTCGGTCCGCCCACAGCTTGAAGCGTTGTGCGGTCGAAGGTGTGCTGGTTTGCCATGTGTGAACGTAGGCGCTCTGGCGATTGGCCAGTATACCCGATAGTCCACATGCCTTTATTGATCTCAGCGGTGACATCCTCAATGTGCGGCGTGTCATTTTCCACTTTGATGTTTTTGAACATCTCATCAGCAAAGCCGAATTTCTTCGCAAGCTTATAGATGATGATGTGGTCTGGTAGTGATTCAAACAATGGATCAAACACAGTTTCGCGCCACTGAATAGAGCGGTTTGAAGCTGTAACTGAGCCGTATGTTTCAAACTGTGTAGAAGCTGGAAGCAGATAAATGCCATCCTTCTTCTCAGACATAACCGCTGCCATGGTTGGGTATGGATCAATCACGACAAGAACGTCGAGTTTTTCCATGGCCTTCGCCATATCAGGTAGTCGTGTCTGTGAGTTTGGTGCGTGACCCCAGAAAACCATACCGCGAACATTGTTCGGCTGGTCAATCTTGTCAGCATCTTCGAGAACACCATCGATCCAGCGAGACACCGGAATGCCTTTGCCTTCCATCATTTCTTTGTTTTCGAAACGATCAAGGATGTAGTCGTAGTCTGTTTCCCAAACACGAGCCCAGTGCTTCCATGATCCTGTTTTCAGGCCATAGTAACCAGGCAATGTGTGGGACAGAACGCCAAGGTCGGTTGCACCTTGTACATTGTCGTGGCCACGGAAGATATTGGTACCGCCACCGGCTTTACCCATATTACCGAGCGCCAACTGCAAGATGCAGTATGCACGGGTGTTGTTGTTACCATTGGTGTGCTGCGTGCCACCCATACACCAAATAACAGTGCCTGGACGGTTTTGAGCAAGTGTACGTGCAACGCGCTTGAGCTGTGAGCCCGGAACGCCTGTTACCCGTTCAACTTCTTCTGGGTTCCATTTGCGAACTTCACCCTCGATTTGGTCCATACCCCAAACACGCTGACGGATGAACTCTTTGTCTTCCCAGCCATTGTCGAAGATGTGGTACAAAATGCCCCAAACAAGCGCCACATCCGTACCAGGACGGAAGCGAACATACTCATCTGCGTGGGCAGCTGTTCTGGTAAAGCGTGGGTCACACACAATAACAGGCGCATTGTTTTCTTCTTTCGCCTTCATCAGGTGAAGAAGAGACACAGGGTGCGCTTCAGCAGGGTTGCCACCGATCACGAAGATTGACCGTGAATTGTGGATGTCATTATAGGAGTTTGTCATCGCTCCATAGCCCCAGGTGTTTGCAACACCGGCAACTGTGGTTGAGTGACAAATACGGGCTTGGTGGTCCACGTTGTTTGTGCCGAAATAGGCAGCAAATTTGCGGAACAGGTAAGCCTGCTCATTGTTGTGCTTGGCAGAACCGAGCCAATATACGGAATCAGGGCCACTTTCAGAGCGGATTGAATCGAGCTTACCGCCCACTTCCTCAATCGCATCATCCCAGCTCATACGTTCCCACTTGCCGCTTACCAATTTCATTGGATACTTCAAGCGACGTTCACCGTGAGCGTGTTCGCGTACAGCAGCACCTTTGGCGCAATGCGCACCAAGGTTGAACGGTGAATCAAAGCCAGGCTCTTGCCCAACCCATACGCCGTCTTCAACTTCTGCAACAACGGTACAGCCCACTGAACAGTGAGTACATACTGATTTTACAACTTTCTTTTCAGCAGTTGATTGAGCCTGAGCTTTCTCAACTGTACCGACGGTCACAGCACTTGCCGCAGCAATGCCCCCGACGGCGAGACCTGATCGTCTCAAAAACGCCCGGCGATCAAGGCCGGTGTTTGCCAGTTCTGCAATGGCAGATGACAAACGGGGGCCATTCGCAACCCCACCTGTCTTCTTCCTAAGCATAGTTACCTCCTAATGGTTCAATTTTATTATTGAACCGGTTTCTCCAACAACCGACCCGAAATAGGGTCGGACAATCTTCAATCAGCGCAGTAAAATTAAAACCGCGACAATTCGTAGACTTTTTTGACGTGATCACTCTCGCGGTAGCCAGAGCCTTTAACGTCCACTTCCTCAGATGCTTGTGCTGTGCCACCAGTAATTGCAGCCGCACCGCTTGCAAGTGTTCCCACACTCGCAATCTTGAGGAAACTACGGCGATTAGTCGCCATTTCGTCTTTGTGTGCCATGAGCACCTCCTCAGTTTTTGATGCTGTACTTAAAATTCAACTCGTTAAAGCTGATGCAAGGCCAACATCCGCCCTGCATAAAAACGTAGTACCCTCACTCCATTGAGAATGCTGCGTTTTCAATCTCCATAAATTGTCTGCCGATTTCTCCAAGCGGCTTGTATAATTTTGCGCTCTCTGCGTTTTCTAAATCTTTGAAAAAGTAAGAGGCCCATGACCCTATATGCTGGTCAAAAAATTCTTTTTGGGTTGCTTTGTCTGCAGGCTCGCCAAAGCTTCCGTTAATCAGGCCCGCCATCATCTCCATCAATGAACCAATGCCGTCTTCTGGTTCTTTAACCGTTTCAGCACGTTTGATGTTGAGCTCACGCATTGTATTGCGCAGTTTGGCGAGGGGCTTTTCGTTCAAGAAACCGGTTAAATAATAGGAGCAATAAGGAACCAGCTCACCGCGACCCATGCCGATGAATAAATCATTGTATTCATGGCGGGCTTGGTCAACGCCTGCTTTTTCAGCTTGTGCGGCTAATTTTTGAAATGATTTGCCCAGCTCACTATCGTCGCCTTCAAGGCCACGTACTATGGTCAGCATTTCTTCGGATGGTTCGTTCGCAAGCAAGTGGCCAAGCAGTGTATACAACTGTGCCCGTAACTGGTCTTCACCAGTAATCGTCGACACCGTGGCTGCTCCCGAAGCCTGCATTCCATCCTCCAATTCTATTCCAGCCCGAATGAAACCATAGATTTTTCTTGTTGGCAATAGATGGCTGGTTTTCAAATTTTTAAAAACATCATGTAAAACAATGAGTTAATAAATTCATCGATATAAAAACTTTTATTATACATGCGCAAATTGTATGCATATTTGTTGTGCGTTGCGGTGTAATTTTTGCTGCTCTGCAGCATTAAGTTTGGCTTGTTTTTATCTAATCATTTGATTTGTTTTCGAAAAACCAAGAATTGTATAGAAAGATGAAGCTAGCCGAACTGTTCTTGCACTATAATGCCTATTAAGCGATTGTATTTGCATACCAAATCGGAATTCTATCTAACAAAACATCATATCTTGAGCAGGAGAGTGAACGTGTATCCAGCAATGTCTGACGCCAGCAATTCAAACAACGCAATTGATTTGCGCAGTGATACGGTTACAAAACCGACAGCTGCTATGCGTGAAGCCATGGCGAAGGCCGATGTGGGTGATGATGTTTATGGTGATGACCCAACCGTTCGCTTGTTAGAACAAGAAGTCACAAGTCTTTTAGGCAAAGAAGCAGCTGTCTTCGTTGCTTCTGGCACGCAGAGCAATTTGATTGCCATGTTGAGCCATTGTAATCGCGGCGAAGAATATATCTCTGGCGTTTGCAATCACGTCGCGCGTTATGAGGCGGCTGGAGCTGCTGTGCTCGGTGGTATCGCGCCCTTTCAATTGAATGTTGATGAGCGCGGCGCAATCACTTTGGATGAGTTGAAAGAGGCAATCAAACCTGATGATCCGCATTTTCCAATCAGTCGCCTTTTGTGCCTAGAAAATACGGTCTATGGCCGCTTGCAGGATCAAGATAACATCGAAAACCTAGCCGCTTTTGCAAAGAGCGAAGGTCTGAGTGTGCATATGGACGGAGCGAGGCTGATGAACGCTGCTGTCCGTTCTAACCGGTCGGCAAAAGAATTGGTTGATTGCTGTGATACGGTCTCTTTGTGCCTTTCCAAAGGGCTGGGTTCACCTGTTGGGTCTGTCTTGGCGGGTGATGAGGAATTTATCCAAAAGGCGCGGCGCAATAGAAAGCTATTAGGCGGCGGCATGCGGCAGGTTGGCATTTTGGCGGCTGCAGGGCTTTATGCACTAGAACATCATGTGGACCGTCTTGCTGAAGACCATCGCCGTGCGCACGATCTTGCCAACATTTTATCACAATATGATGAGATTACCGTCCATGAAGACCGGTTGGATACGAATATGGTTTTCATTTCAATCACCGAAGAACATCGCGACCCCTTGTATAACTTTTTGAAAGAACAGGGAGTTATTCTAGGCTCTCCCGCTGAAATTATGCGCTGTGTCACCCATTTAGATGTCGATGATGCTGCGCTGACACATGTAAAACTAACAATTGATCGGTATTTTGATATTGCTTAGTGAGCCGCGTTGCGGTGAGATAGTAAAACACCAAACACGATGCCATTTTGGCTGTTCGAACTAACCTTAAGAATTTCGGAGTTGAAGCTGTGCCCTTAAACAGGTCAGGCAAAAAAACGCTAAAGCAAATCGCAGGCCTTTCCCAGAATGTGCAAACAGGAAAACTGGATAGGCGCGAGTTTCTTGCGCTTGCAAGCATGTTCGGTGCATCGGCTGCGACGGCTTATTCGATGATTGGTTTGCCTGTTCCAGCACAAGCACAAACACAAGATACGCGTGGCATCAAAGGCGGCATATTGCGTGTGTCCATGTCGATCCGTGAAATTAAAGACCCGCGCACTTATGATTGGCCTGTGATGGGCAATATTGGTCGCCAATTTATGGACCCGCTTGTCAAATACACCTCAAACTTCACTTTTGAGGGCAAGCTGTTAGAGCGCTGGGACATCTCTGATGATGCCAAAACCTATACGCTGCATCTGCGCAAAGGCGTGAAGTGGAACAATGGCGACGATTTTAATGCAGATGACGTGATTTTTAACATCACGCGCTGGTGCGATAAGTCGGTTGCTGGCAATTCAATGGCGGGGCGCTTTGCAACCTTGATCGATCCAGAAACCAAGCAATTGGCAGATGGTATTATCGAGCGCATCGATGACCATACAGTGATGCTCAATCTCAAGCAGCCTGATATCACCATAATTCCAGGCATGGCTGATTATCCAGCTTTGATCGTTCACCGAGATTTCGAAACCAAGCATGAAAGCGATCACGCTAAGTTCCCAGTGGGAACTGGTCCTTTTATTATTGGGGAGCATGTTGTGGGTGATCGCGCTTCTGTGCGTCGTCGTCTGGATGGTTCTTGGTGGGGAGGCGAGACGTTTTTAGATGGGGTGGATTTCCTTGACCCAGGCACGGACCCTGTCAATGAAGTCGATTTTTTCGAAGGGCAAACTGTTGATCTAAATTATGAAACGACAGGCGATTTCGTCAATGTATTAGACCGTCTGGGCTTTGTTAAATCTGAAGTCGATACAGCCGCAACAATTGTGTGCCGAACAAATGCGAAAACGCCCCCTTATGATGATGAGCGCGTGCGCCGTGCGCTTCAATTGGCGGTCGACAATAACATCGTGCTGCAACTTGGCATCGCGAAATTAGGCAAAGTGGCGGAAAACCACCATGTTGCGCCAATTCATCCTGAATATGCCGAACTGCCAGCGCCAAAGCGTGATGTTGAGGCTGCTCTCAAGCTTTTAGCAGAAGCAGGACAAAGCGATTTCACCCACACGCTCATCTCCGTTAAGGGCGATTGGCGTGAACAAACCACTGATGCCATTGCGACCCAACTTCGCGGTGCAGGCATTAAGGTGAAGCGCAAGAGTATTCCAGGGTCAGAATTTTGGTCCGAATGGGCAGCACATCCTTTCTCCTCAACCAATTGGTCAATGAGGCCTTTGGGCGTGCAAGTGTTAGCTCTTGCCTACCGCTCTGGTGAAGCATGGAATGAGACGGCATTTGAAAACGCTGAGTTTGATCAAAAATTGAACGAAGCATTGGCAATTGTTGACCCTGAAAAACGCCGCGAAATAATGCGCGAAATTCAAATGATTCTCCAGCAGTCGGGTGTTATCATCCAACCATTCTGGCGCTCGCTTTATTGCCACCATATTGAGGCGGTGAAAAACTACACCATGCATCCGACGTTTGAGACGGATTTTGATCAAGTTTGGATTGACGAAGGTTAGTGCGCGAATTTAGCGGGCACCCATGCGGGTTTGTCTCGGTGTTTCGCCATATTGTCGACGATAGGCCGTGCTGAAACTCGGCTGGCTTGAAAACCCTGTCATCTGGCTAATGTCTGCCAAACGATTGTTAGAATGCAGCAACATATCATGGGCGCATTCAAGTCTTTGGGTTTGATAATAGGCTTTAGGGGTGGTCTTGAGCCAAAGGTTGAAGAGGCGTTCTAATCGCCGCGTATGGATGCCGCATCTTATTGAAATATCAGCAATTGTTAGCGGTGTCTCGATATTGTCTTGCATCAATTTCATCGCAAGCTGCATCTGATCTGGCAAATGAGTATTACGGTTGGTGCGTCCGCCACGTTGGCTTTCTCCCCCTTCACGCAGGCGATCATGCTGGAACTGATTACCAGCAAATCTTGCCGTTTCTTCTCCATGCTTCATGGAGATGAGATGCAGCATCATATCCATGCTCGCAGCACCACCTGAACAGGTGAGCAATTTATCATCATTGACGAAGAGGGTTTCTTCCACATTGAGTGCTGGGAAAGCGTCGCGAAGGCTTGGCAAAAACTCCCAGTGCGCGGTGCAGCGACGCTCACCAATCAAGCCCGCACGGGCAAGCAAAAATGTGCCGCCAGATAAGGCCCCGATATTAATGCCACTTTTAGAAGCACGTTGCAGGGTGGCGTTAATTCGAGAGCGCTCAGGTGTGTCTGTTGTAAGCCCCGCAGAAACAAACAATCTGTCTAGCACAGGCGCATCACTCAGCGCGCTTTGAACATCGACTTTCATACCGTTCGAGGCATGAACCGCTTCACCGTCTAAGCTGTAGTAATGCCACGCATAAACAGTCTTGCCTAAATGACGATTTGCAGCCCGCAGCGGTTCAATTGCCGCCGCCACGCTCATCATCGAAAAGTCTCCAATTAAAAAGAAGCCGAAGTTTTCTATCATAATGTCACAAAAGCAAAAAAAAGCGTCGAGAAAAAGCATTTTCTCAAATTTATCTGACTTGATACTTTGAAAAAGCGGTTCGCTTGGGTGAGCCGATAAAAAAGCACTGATGAAGAGTGCGGTTTTGGCCTTAGGCCTGTTGGAGGAAATTAAATGAGAACTCATGCACGTGCAGTGGTTATCGGCGGTGGTGTCGTTGGCTGTTCAGTCCTTTATCACCTAGCGAAAGCGGGATGGACGGACATTGTTCTTTTAGAGCGCGATGAGTTGACCTCTGGCTCAACGTGGCACGCAGCAGGCGGCATGCACACAATCAATGGTGACCCCAATGTTGCCAAGCTCCAGCAATACACAATCGACCTCTACAAAGAGATTGAAGAAGCCTCCGGCCAAGAAACTGGCGTGCACCTAACAGGTGGTGTGATGATGGCTTCTACCGTTGAACGGATGGACTGGCTTAAAGGGCTTGTTGCCAAGGGCACCTATCTTGGCATTGAAGCTGATTTGATCACACCGGAAGAAGCGCACGAATTAATGCCACTTCTTGACCCGTCCCAATTTGTGGGTGGTGTGAGAACTTATGTGGATGGTCACCTTGATCCATCAGGCGTTACCCACGCTTACGCGAAAGCTGCCCGTAAACTGGGTGCTGACATTGAACGCTTTACCAAAGTGGAAGACCTCGCACAAAACCGTGATGGCACATGGCGCGTTATCACCAATAAGGGTGAAATCATCGCTGAAAATGTTGTCAACGCTGGTGGCCTTTGGGCGCGTGAAGTTGGACAGATGGTGGGGCTAAGCCTTCCGCTTATGGCGATGGAGCATATGTATCTCATCACGGAAGACATGCCAGAAGTTGCCGAGATCAACAAAACGACAGGCAAGGAAGTTTTCCACGCAGTTGATTTCGACGGCGAACTTTATTTGCGCCAAGAGCGCGGCGGCATGTTGATGGGCACCTATGAGAAAGCCTGTGTGCCGTGGTCTGTTCACTCTACACCATGGGAATTTGGTCACGAGTTGCTTGAGCCAGATATCGACCGTATTGCGCCATCATTGGAAGTTGGCTTTAAACACTTCCCAGCGTTTGAGCGCGCGGGTATCAAACAAATCATCAATGGACCTTTCACCTTTGCGCCAGATGGTAACCCGTTGGTTGGTCCTGTGCGTGGCTTGCCGGGTTATTGGTGTGCCTGCGCGGTTATGGCGGGCTTCAGCCAAGGCGGCGGCGTTGGTTTGACCCTTGCAAATTGGATGACAGAAGGTGATCCAGGCTATGACATCTTTGCGATGGATATTGGCCGATACGGTGACTGGGCAACACCTGCATATACAAATGTAAAAGTGCAGGAAAACTATTCACGTCGCTTCTCAATTAAATTCCCGAATGAAGAACTGCCAGCAGGCCGTCCGCTTCGCACTACGGGGATCTACGACAAATTGTCAGCCCACGGCGCCCAATGGGGCCAAGCATACGGCCTTGAAATTCCACTCTGGTTTGCGCCAGAAGGGGTGAAGGACGAGTTTTCTTGGCACCGCTCAACCGACTTTGAGCATGTTGCCAACGAAGTGAAAGGTGTGCGCGAAGGCGTTGGCCTTGGTGAAATCTCTGGCTTTGCCAATTACACCATCACGGGATCCGGCGCGGCTGAATGGCTCGACCGTATTCTCGCGTGTAAGCTACCAAAAGAAGGCCGCATGACTTTGGCGCCGATGCTGAAAGAAAACGGCAAAGTAATTGGTGACTTCTCACTCGCCAACCTTGGCAATGGCAAATGGTTCATCGCTGGTTCTGGTATCGCGGAAGAATACCACATGCGCTGGTTCGAACAGCATTTGCCAGATGATGGCTCTGTCGTTGTTGAAGCGCTTGGTGTTAGTTTAACAGGCCTCACAATCGCTGGCCCGAAAGCCCGCGATCTATTGGCGAAAGTGACACACGCGGATGTTTCCAAAACCGCCTTTAAATTTATGGATATTCGCGAGCTTTATATCGGCATGGCGAAATGTCTTGTAGGACGGGTCAGCTTTACGGGTGACATGGGTTATGAGATTTGGATCAAACCAGAAGATCAACGCATGATTTTTGACCTCTTGATGAGCGAAGGCGAAGAGCTTGGTATTTCCTTGTTCGGTGGTCGTGCATTGAACGCCATGCGCCTTGAGAAAAACTACGGCACTTGGGCACGTGAATATCGCCCTGTTTATGGTCCGTTGGAATCAGGGCTTGATCGTTTCGTGGCCTATGGCAAAGACGCAGACTTCATCGGTAAGGCTGCCGCCATTCAAGAGCGTGACGATGGGGGTAACCTGCGTCTTTGTGCTTTCGTCATTGAAGCAAAGAATGCGGATGTGATTGGTGATGAGCCTGTCTATCACAATGGCGAAGTTAAAGGCTGGGTAACATCAGGCGGCTTTGCTCACCACAGCCAGAAGTCTGTGGCGATGGGATACATCCCGAAAGAGATTGCAGGTGAGGCAGATGGCTTTGAAATTGAATTGCTTGGCGAAAAGCTGAAAGCAACCATTCAAACAGTGCCATTGTTTGATGCAAACTATGAGCGCATGCGTGGCTAACGTTTCGCGCGCTTACTAAGTCTGGTTACAAATAAGTCTGGTTACAAAAATGCCGCGGTTGATATGTCATCGACCACGGCATTTTCTTGATTAGAATGTTGTTCGCTTATTTGCCAAGCTTGTTGCGAACAAAGCTGATGACTGCAAGCACGACACCGCCGCCAACGCCGCCGCCTGCAAGGCTGCCGATAATGCCACCAATGTCAGCACCACCTGCTTCAGGCGCTGCCCCACCAAGCACTGCACCTAGAATTTGGCCACCCACGCCACCGCCGACGATGCCGCCGATTGAGTTGATCAATCCACCTTGGTTGATACTTGGAATGAGTTTGCCTGCTACGTTGCCGCCAATAGCACCAGATGCGAGCTGAATGATAAGTGAAAGATCCATGATTGTCCCCTAATATATTTATAGTTGTGTTTTTATATTGGCTACAATCTGGAGGCGTGTCTAGTTGTTTGTGTTTATTGTTTTGTAAAATACATAGGGCTCGTCGCAAAACTGCGCATTCCCCCTCGTGAAATGCCGCATTTTGGCCGATGCAATATCGTGCTTTGGCATAGTCTCATTGACAACTAGGTTGCATGGGGTGAGGCAATATGGCGAGAGCGGGAAGCAGGCGCGCTAGAAATAAAGAGCGAGGCGGCCAAGCCAAAACGAGCAATGCGCCTGCCTATATTACCCGTAAAATTCCGTTCTTTGAATTTGCAACCGAAGAAGGGCTGGTCGCTCTTGAAGAGCATGCCGATTGGATTATCCAAGAAATTGGTATTGAATTTCGCGATGACCCTGTGGCGATTGATATTTGGAAAAAAGCAGGGGCAGACGTTAAAGGTACCCTTGTACGATTACCCAAAGGGGCTGCTCGGGAGCTTTGTAAAACAGCACCAGAAGTCTTTACGCAACACGCACGAAACCCTGCAAAAACGGTAAAAATTGGTGGACCAAACGTGGTGTTTGCACCAATTTATGGTGCGCCCTTTGTGCAAATCTACGGCGAAGAACGGCGCTATGGAACCATCAAGGATTTTCGCAATTTAGTGCGCTTGACCCATATGCTGCCAAGCCTCCATCACTCAGGTTTTGTCATCTGCGAACCTTGCGACATCCCCGTCAATAAACGCCATCTGGATATGCTCTATGCACATATGGTGCTCAATGACCAACCGATGCTCGGCGCGATCGTTCAAAAGCAATTTGCCGAAGAATGCGTAGACATGGCGCGGCTTCTTTTTGGTTCTGACTTTGTTGACGACAATTGCGTCATCATGGGTAATGTCAATACGAACTCGCCATTGCTTGTCGACAAAGTAGTGAGCGAGGCGGCGCGGACCTATTGCGGGCAAGGGCAGGGCTTGGTGGCGGTGCCGTTCATTTTGTCTGGTGCGATGGGGCCTGTCACAACGGCTGCTTCCATTGCTCAGGCGCTTGCCGAAGCGATGATGGTTTGCGCCTTTACACAGTTGATAAAGCCGGGAGCGCCCTTTGTGCTTGGCAATTTCTTATCATCCATGAACCTACGGTCAGGCGCGCCAACTTTCGGTATGCCCGAACCAGCCATGTCGAACTACATCATCGGCCAACTTGCCCGACGGTTGAAACTACCTCTTCGGTGTGGCGGCGCGCTAACGGCATCAAAGATAGCAGATGCGCAAGCCGCTTATGAAAGCGCGGACTCCATGCATTCAACCGTTATGGGTGGTGCAAACTTCGTGCTTCATTCTGCTGGCTGGTTAGAAGGGGGGCTTGCGACAGGGTTTGAGAAATTGGTTCTCGATGCTGACCGCCTAGGCGTTTATCAAAAAATGCTTGGTGGCATTGATACAGGTCCAGAGGGGCTTGCCAAGGATGCTTATTTGGAAGTTGAACCAGCGGGACATTTTCTGGGGTCACAGCATACCATGCGCCATTATGAAACGGCATTTTATGAGGCGCAATTATCTGACAGCCAAAGTTATGAACAATGGAGCGATGAGGACGCAGAGGATGCGTTGCAGCGGGCGAATAAACGATGGAAATCGATGCTCAAAGACTATGACAAGCCGCCAATCGATGCGGCTGTTGATGAGGCGCTGAAAAGCTATATTGGCCGCAAAAAGTCAGAACGTGCTGATGCTTGGTATTGATCAAGTATCTGGCTGACTTAGGCATTTTTACGAAAGGTATTTGTATTCTTTCGATAAATTGACCATCCAACCCTTGCAATGAGCGGTAAATTTGTTCCACAATCTAATTTCGAGTTGAGGAGGAGGATCGAAAATGACCACTGTTAAGATGACGGTCAATGGTGAGGTTAGGTCGGCTGATGTCGAAGACCGCACATTGTTGGTAGATTATTTGCGGGAAAATTTGGAACTGACGGGAACACACGTTGGGTGCGACACGTCTCAGTGTGGCGCTTGTGTTGTTCATGTGGATGGTAAAGCCGTTAAGTCTTGCACCATGTTGGCAGCTCACGCAGAAGGCGCTGATGTTAAAACGATTGAAGGCATGGCTGATGGTACTGATCTTCATCCGATGCAAGCAGCGTTTCGCGAACATCACGGTCTACAGTGCGGATACTGTACGCCGGGTATGATCATGACAGCCGTTGATATGGTGAAACGCCATGGTGGGCCTGTTGATGAAGCGACTATTCGTTCTGAGCTTGAAGGCAATATTTGCCGCTGTACTGGCTATCATAACATCGTCAAAGCGATCAAAGCCGCTTCTGAAACGATGGCAGCCAAGTAAGTTCATCCTATGTGTTTTTGACTTTAGTTTCGGGAGGAAACGAAAATGTCAGCTGAAGGTATTGGCGCACGCGTAGTGCGCAAGGAAGATAAGAGATTTATTACAGGGCGCGGTCGTTATACGGACGACATTGCCCTTCCGGGCCAACTTTATGCCCGCTTCGTGCGCTCGCCGCACGCTCATGCCAAAGTGAAATCGATCGATTCATCTGCTGCAAAAGCGATGGACGGTGTGATTGATGTGTTGACCGGCGAACAGTTGGTTGGTGACGGCATTGGCAATATTATTTGCGGTTGGATGATCCATTCCAAAGATGGTTCCCCAATGAACATGGGCGCTTGGCCTGCTATGGCGCCAGAAACAGTGCGCTTTGTTGGTGAAGCGGTCGCTGTGGTCATTGGTCGCTCAAAGGCAATTGCAGATGCAGGCGTTGAGGCTGTTCACGTTGATTGGGATGTTCTTCCAGCCGTGACAACAGCGCAGGCTGCACAAGCAGATGGCGCGCCGCAGCTTCACCCAGAAGCCGCAGGCAACTTGATCTATGATTGGGAAATTGGCGAAGAAGCCGCAACAGATGAAGCGATTGCTGGTGCCTCTCATGTATCGCGCATGGAAATTACCAACAACCGCTTGGTGCCCAACGCGATGGTACCACGCGCTGCCAA
>JBDVXS010000152.1:0-4385 GCA_039964305.1 Hyphomicrobiales bacterium | reverse complement strand
TAGAAACCCAGCGTCCATCTTGTATACCGTATAAAATGGATGGTTGTTCGTTTATATATGCGTGCTCTATGGATAGGCTGTTTTCGGCTAATTGTTGTAATGTCGGAACGGGAACCACGCTCTCTACAAGCTCTAGCCTCTGCCGAGAACTTTTGGATATTTGTGTGTATGGTTTTGGCTGTACACCGTAACGGACTGCACGGCTGACGTAATCCACCAAAAATGAACATTCAACACGGTTTGTGACCGAAGAAAAATCAGGTTGGTCGATTTCATCTTCTAAATCGCTGTATGATCTTTCATTGATAATGCCATCGCCAGTGAATTTCACTTTTATAGATTTATTTTCTTGTGATATTTCTAAGTAACAGTTTTCAAGGTGATAATAAATTTGCTTTCTTTTAACTCTATTAACCTCCAAACTTGCAGGCATATTGGTTGTCATTGCAACCTTGTGATTGGCATTTTCAGCCCAAGAGAGAGCTCGTTGTATGCAGTCGCTGAACGGAGTCGGAAAAACTAACTGCAGTCCATCTTTCTGAAATACTCCAATGTCACCATACAATTCACTAGTCATAAATCCAGTTTCTGCTTCTCGTTTAGAATGGTCGACGCGAACGGAGAGATGATCACTTCCGAAGCTTCGAGATAAACAAAGCTCGCGGTGTGGTGGGCATGCACAGCCACCCCATACATCATCTGAAATACTTATTTCGCCATCGACAAATATCTCGTCGGTTTTAAGAATACGAGCTTGTCTTAAATGCATTTCTTTCATCGAATTGTCCCAATTCAGATTAAGTAATTAAAGAAATATAATCATAATTTCATTTTGGCACCTAGACTGTTGCGCTTCATCAACAACTGATGGAACGCAGTTTGAATAACAGTTTGCAGGAACTAGGGATGTTGTAGGCGGTAGGTCTAAAGCGGTTCAAAGTGAATTGCGAGCTGCAAAAGAAGCCGCGATGAAAGAGCTAAAAGTTGAAGCTCTTCGTGTTAACGGCAACGGTATCATTGGTGTTGACCTTGATTACCACCAAATGTCGGCTGGAACTTCTGGTGGTATGATTATGTTGGTCGCGTCTGGTACCGCGGTTGTTGTGAAGGCAAAGCCTAATCACTAATTTGATTTAGCAATCCCCTTGTATTTAAACAATGCGGAAACCTCACGTTACGATTTCGGATAAACCCTCGCACGCGGGTGTTGCCATCTCCAACAGCCTGATAAACACAAGCCCTAGCCGCTCCCGTGGTCGTATCAGCACAGGGTTTGTATCCAAGGTCAGCAAAAACATAACTGGCTATGTTGAGTATTAAGGCATCTTCTCTTCTACCGACCAAGAGCGCACCGTGAGAACAGGCATTAAAATTAAATTCTAACATACAGCTGACTTGGAAGCGGCTCCCGCTTCCTTCGAACTGAGTTTGTTTGTCTCTCGCGCTATACCTCATCAGGCCTGTGAATGGATGTTCACTGACATATAGCGATTACAGCCTATTGCATGATTATGCCGACGTAAGGGGCTTATGCGGTGTTGAGTGGAAGCTGATGGCGTAGGCTCGGTAAAGGCTTAGGATTTCGGACATCATCTCACGCTTTTTATCGTCCATTACCCCAATTTCACGCGCTGGGCGACCTGCCCATACTTTTCCTTTTGTTAGCCGTTGGCCCGCTTCGGTTTGGGCGCCAGCAGCGACGAGGACATCGCTTTCAACCACTGTACCAGCAGCAATCACAGCCCCAATACCGATCAAACTGCCTTGTTCAATGGTGCAATCAGACAAGGTTACATTGTGGCCGATGGTGACGTTTGGACCAATCACGATGTCAGAAGCCTTACACCTTAGAATGCTATTGTCTTGAACATTACTGCCAGCACCAATGGTGATGCGGTGAGTATTCGCGTTTAGGTGACAGCCATACCAAATGCCAACACCTTCTTCAGCCGACACCTGCCCTTGCACTTGCGCAGAGTGCGCGACGAAACAATTAAGGTCGAAGACCCGCTGATTCTCATCTCCTGCGAGGCTTGACGTTTCACCGCGAATTTTCTGGTGATATCCGTCAAGCTCAGCCGGAGATAGCTTTTTAACAGGCTTTGCAGGGCTGCCTGTATAAAGCCAACCACCTTCAAGCTGGCTGCGCGGAAACACAACCGCCCCTTTTGAGATAACAGCACCCGCCCCCACGCTCGCCCCATCAAGAATAACGGCGTCCTGTTCAACCACACAGCCATCGCCAACATCACAAGCATGAATAACCGCATTGCTCCCCACCGTCGCGTGGTCGCCAATGTTGGTGGGATAAATATCATGGGCAATGTGCACTGTTGCGTGGTCGCCGAGATGGAAGTTATCGCCAATGATCACATCATGGCCGTCAGCTCTTAAAACTGAAAACGCCCCAAGCCATGCACGATCGCCAAGTGTAACGCGGCCAAGAACGACAGCACCACCACCAGCAAAAGCAAGGTCACCGTTTATGACTGGCGATATGCCATCATAGGTAGCGCGCATTGGGATGAAGTCTTTGGCCATCCAGTTTCCTTTTCTTTATACAGCGGTCAAATAATGCCATCACGTCAATACATGATGGCATTGGGAAAGAAAGCACTACCAGCTTCGGCGTGCACAGCGATGACTTAACACAGCCACCGATTTAACACATAATCGTCTGAGCATTGAAAACAGCCTCATTCCACTCAACAAGTGTATTTCGGTAAAATACTTAGATCAGCTGAACGGTTTACCCCAATCAACTGTTAGCTTAGGCTGCAAGTATGTACAGCATCGCTCCTCAACTATTGGACGGTCGCTTTAAAACCTTGCCGATAGTTTTTCGTAAAGACAATGGAAGCCAAATTGGAAACGATAGACCTTAATCAAACGACGGTTATGCCAACCGCACGTAAGGTATTCGGGCAGCCTAAATGGCTGGTTTTCATAGCTTTATTGGCGGCCCTTATTACGGTTGCGATTTGGCAATCTGGCAAAACGGCTAAAATGGTGGCGCTCGAGCGATTGGAGAGTGTTTCGCAAGAACGGGTAAAACTCTATCGCACCACCATTGAAACTGCGCTTAACACACTTGGCCATGTCCCGCTGCTGGTTGCCCAACATGATGCAGTGCAAAGCCTGTTGCAAGAAGGTGTCGGCCTGCAGGATGTGCGTGACTATTTATCCAGCACCACAACGGCATCGGGTGCGGCTGTTATTTTCGTTTTGAAACCAGATGGGACAACCGTTGCTTCTAGCAATTGGGCGAAAGAAAAAAGCTTTGAAGGGCGCAATTACGGTTTTCGTCCCTACCATCGCGATGCGATTGAAGGACGCGAGGGACGTTTTTTCGCTGTTGGCTATACCACAGGCCGTTCTGGCTATTTCATTTCGCGGCCCGTCTTTTCAGATGATACCGTAAGCAGCGTACTGGGCGTGGTGGTTGTCAAAGTGGAGCTTGAGGGCGTGCAATCTGCTTGGCAAGAAGGTGGTGAACTGGTGATGGTCACCAATAAGGACGGGGTCGTGGTCTCGGCTTCAAATCCTGACTGGCTATACCGGACACTCAATCCGCTTTCGCAAGCGGTTAGACATCGGATAGATCAAAATCAAACCTTTGTTGGGCAAGACCTTGAACCAATCGACTTTGAAGAATTTTCGATTGGCAAAGTGAGTGCTGTCAACATCAATCAAAACGCCTACTTGAAGGCTTCTGCCAATCTATCATCCCCCCAATGGACTGTGCACTATTTAGCGAGCATGTCGTCTACAGAAACAGTTCGCTTGGTCGTTGTTATCTTTCTTGCTGGTAGCCTTCTGTTTATTTTGGTCGCTCTGTTATACTGGCGTGAAACCACCAGAAAACGGCAGCTTTTACGCGAGGCTGAAGAAGCGCAGCGCATCAAGCAAATCAACACCAAGCTTACTGAAGAAATTGCGGTGCGAGAAAAAGCGGAATCAGACCTAAAAGCAACACAGGAAGAGTTGGTGCTTGCCAGTAAAATGTCTGCACTTGGCCGCATGTCTGCAGCGATTGCCCATGAAGTGAACCAACCAATTGCCGCCATCAAAACATTTTCTGCAAGCGGTCGCTTACTGCTTCAACGAGAAAAATACGAAGAAACGGAACAAGCACTTGTCGATATTTGCGAGGTGACAGATCGTCTTTCCAAGATCACCAGCGACTTGAAGCTGTTTTCCAGAACAACAAACCAAGAAAACACTGACATCGGTTTGCCAAAGCTGCTTTCAAAAGTTTTGCGGGAGTTCAGGCCACGGTTTCAACAGCATGGTATCGGTTTGAAATATACAGGCCATGAAGGCAATTTTACGGTGCGCGGTTCTGACCATCGCTTGCAGCAAGTCATCTCCAATATTTTGACCAA
>JBDVXS010000151.1:0-16031 GCA_039964305.1 Hyphomicrobiales bacterium | reverse complement strand
TGCAGGCCTCTCATTAGCAACGCATCTTCATAAAGCTGGACAAGATTTTCAGCTTTTTGAAGCCCGCAAACGGCTTGGTGGTCGCATCAAAACCCATGACCTAAACGGCGCAAGCTATGACCTCGGCCCCGCGTGGTTTTGGCCGGGTCAAACAAGAATGGCGGCCCTCATATCTGAGCTTGGCCTCACCCATTTTGAGCAATACGCGACAGGCGACCAGCTTTTTGAAACCGAAAACGGACAAGTCATTCGCGACCATGGTTTCGCTTCCATGCAAGGGTCATGGCGTGTTGACGGCGGCATGGGAAAACTCATTGAAGGTCTTGCCAAGGCTTTACCCAAACAATGCCTTCATACCGAACATCAGGCCGAAACAATCGCCGTTGATGGCAGCATCACATTTTCTAACAAGACACAGTGCAACGCCCGGCAGATTGTTTTTGCCCTTCCCCCTCGGTTGGTGAGCGACCTAACAATAGACCCGCCACTAACAGACAACCAGCTCCATGCCATGCGATCCACTCCCACTTGGATGGCAGGGCACGCAAAAATTTTAGCGCTTTATGACAAACCCTTTTGGCGTGACGCTGGGCTTTCAGGCGATGCATCAAGTCGTCATGGACCGATGGTGGAGATACACGATGCATCACCCAACCAAGAACAATCATCTGCCGCGTTGTTTGGCTTTCTCGGCATTCCTGCCCAACACCGCCGCAACAACAAGACTGCCATCTTAAATGCCGTGCAAGCGCAACTTATTCATCTTTTTGGGGCAGAAGCCGCAAACCCCATAGGTTTGATTTGCAAAGATTGGGCATTCCACCCTCAAACGGCAAATTCACATGACCACGCCCCTGTTTCTCATCACCCCACCTATGGATTACCAGCCTCATTAAAAGGCCTTGCTGATCGCAACATTCATCTTTGTGTCACCGAAGTTGCACCAGAAATGGGCGGCTATTTAGAAGGGGCACTTGCCGCAGCAGAAGTAACGGCGAAGGCATTGATTAATGGTGATCATTGATTGAAACTTGAGCGAACTGAGAAAGAACACGTTTCCAAATGCCGATCAATTTTCGCCCCTTAACACCGCTCGATCATCAAGTCGCTTTTGACCTCGTGACAGAGGTTTTCGTGAATGCCAGCACGCTTCATAAGGCGCTCGATATTACGCTCGAAGAATACCGCCCCTATCTTAAAGCATCCTATGATGAGATGGCCTCATCTGGCTTGTCGGTTGTCGCTATTGATACGAAGACAAACGACGTGATTGGCTGCTTAATCGGCTATGATTTTCACGACCACGTTCATAGCAAAGGCACTGCACCTGAAAAATTTGCACCCCTTTCTGCCCTATCAAACGCGCTTTGTGGTTCCTTCATTAAAGACCGCAAACCCAAACCTCTCGACATTGCCTATTTAGATATGGCCGCCATCGCACCTGCTTATCTCGGGCAAGGCATTTATCAAAACATGCGAAGTTTCGCACACGCGAACGCAAAAAAACGTGGCTTTAAATCCGTCCTCGGCGAACTTTCATCCGCAATAACCCAGCATTTCGTTTTGAACAAAATGGGCCATACCAAACAGGCCGAGGTCTGGTTCGAACAGTTTAACTACAACGGCTCCAAACCATTTCAATCCATCAAAGAGCCAAGAAGCATCATTCTGGCTGAAGGGCAGCTATAGGCTTGCCCAACAAAAAACCCGGCTCAAAAAGCCGGGTTTAAATGTCTCAATCGTGTGCGCTCACTAAGCATCGCCAGCATCATCACCTTTAAGTTCAGCAAGCTTACCGAAAACACTATCCACATCATATTGTGGCTCAATATCTTCTTCTCTTGGCTGAGGAGGCTGAGCAGGCGCACCAAATACGCTATCATGGCTGATGTTAGGCTGCGGCGCGTCTTGTGGGTAGATCGGCGCTGTTTCTTCAACAGGGATCAATGTTTCACCCGCTGGCAAATCAGGTTTAGGCGGCAGATATTTCTCTGCTTTTGTCACTTCAGCATCAAGCGCAATTTGTGTACAAAGGCCAAGGATCACCGGATCAGACGGCGTCAAGTTAGCCGAGTTCCAATGGGTGCGGTCTTTAATTGCTTGAATGGTTGGTTTGGTTGTACCCACCAATTTGATGATTTGAGAATCTTTCAATTCAGCATGATTACGGGTTAACCACAAAATCGCATTTGGGCGGTCTTGTCTGCGAGAAACAGGGGTGTAGCGCGGTGCTTTCTTAGAGCGTTCGGGCACCATAACCTTTGGCTTAGACATGGTCAGTTTGTGGTTTGGATCATCCTGCGCTTTTTCAATTTCTTCGCGGGTCAACTGCCCGGTTGAAATTGGATCAAGGCCTTTAATGCCTTGAGCGCTATCACCATCAGCAATTGCTTTTACTTCAAGCGGGTGAACAGAGCAAAATTCAGCAATCTGATCAAACGAAAGGCCTGTATTATCAACCAACCAAACGGCAGTCGCTTTGGGCATAAGAAGAACTTGAGCCATGCATAGTTTCCTTGTTCTTTGTCCGCCAACATTCAAGCTGGGAGCGGGACAGTCTTGTCTTTGACAATGACGGGAATTGGCGAAAGATATACTTGCTTTGCAGCACTATATCAACCGATCATTTTTTTATCTACGATTAGGTGCTAACCCTAGCGCTCAAGGCGCAAACCAAGGGCAATACTGTTTGAGGTAAAGTCACCCAAACCATCCGCTGAAAACTCACGGGCGAAGGTATAATCTGCGGTCAACGCAACATTTCTGTTCAGAGAATAAGCAATACCTGCATTGGCTGAATAGGTAACATCCGTTCCACCCACGCCACCATCAACCTGCACTAACACACCACCACCAGCGCTTACTTCCAAGTTCTCTTTAACTTGGCGTGCACCTAAAACGTTGAAGGTGTAGGTTGTGTCACCTGGTGTTGCCAGAGATGGGAATGCGTCAAATGCTGTGCCTGCATTGAAGGTAATTGTGTTGAGACGCTGCGGCGACCAAATAAGGTTTGCTTCCGCAATAATACCACCGAAGTTATCGACGTTGTCTGAATCAACTAAATTTTCCCCAAACCCAATCGATACCTCACCATTGAGTTTATCGCCGCGTTCAATCTCTGTACCAATAATACCGCGCAATCCTGTCACGGTTGGGGCAGAGCTGACGCCAACAGCAGCATCGTCAAAAAACTCACTCGATACATCCCCCTCAATAAATGGCGAGAAGGTTCCGCCTCGTCTGCGGGTGCCTCGGAAATTCAAACCGACTAAGAACGAGTTTTGATCGTCTTGACTGATTGTCGTACCCGCACCATCAACAAATGATCCATTGACATTACGGCTACCGCGCAGCTGGGTTCTGGTATCAAACTGTCGGAGGCGATGATCAAGTTGAAGCGTACCGATCAATGTGCCTTCCAGCGGATCATCAGCAATACCGTTTAAATCGTCTTCGCCTATGTTAAGCGACAGCAAACCTGTAACAGAGGTATCATTATCGATGTCATAGCGCACAATGCCGTTGATGTTTAAGTCTGCATCAACCTCATCTTCACCGCTGGCAAAACGAGCAACATTTGCATCAATTTGTAGTCCAGCAGCATGTCGCGCCAAATCTGTTTCAATGCCAAGCGCTGCTTGGCTGCTAACAAAGGCCGAACCTTCCCCGCCTATATCTTGAATGCTGTTACTTGTATAACCGATAGATGTTTGTAGGGATGGTCGTAGAATAAACCGGCCAGCGCGAACACCGAGCGGATCAAATGGTGTTTGATCTGCTGTGATCCCACCGCCTTGCTGCGACACAACAGAACCAACAATTGCTTGATCAGCGCCTTGCGGAGCAACAGGCGCAACAACACCTTGGCCCGCAGCCGTTGTTGCGATTGCTGGCACAGGAACATTTGCCCCTGTTTGCGCGGCTTGTTGTTGCCCTTGTAATTGTGATTGTTGGGCAGCGGCCTGATTAGCTTGGCGGTCTTGGTTGAGACCAAAGCCAGAAACGCGTGAATTATCCGCCTGTCCTTGATTGGTGACAGTGTTTTGGTTTTGCCCAGTCACCGCAGTTCCATTGATTGAACTTCCCGTGGCGCCCGCTGTTCCCTGTGTCCCCAGAAGCGCTGGGTTCAAACCACCAATGGTCGCGGATTGGCTATAAGCTGCTTGGTTCGCTGAAATACTGATAACGAGCGCTGTTGAGGCACAAAGAAATTGCTTACGCCAGACATTTGTCTGCGCAACATTTCGGCTCATCGACTTATGCAGCCAGTTCGTTTTGTAAGCTTTCATCAGTACCCGCTAATGTAGGTCTGAATGGAACGTAAATTCTTATGGTAAACAAAAGGTTGCAAAAACAACTTTTAGCCTTGTGAAATAAAGGATTTTTGCTCTATTTTTTGTGCGCGTTTGCGTGTTAGAAGCTCTCCCCATGACAAACATTGATCCTAAGACAATCACAGCCTCGGCGATTAAAACGCTTTTAAGCGAGAAATCTGGCATTTCTGAGCTTATAAACGCCCTCGAAAACGGCTTAAGCAAACCCTTTAATGACGCTGTTCAAACCATCATGAACGCAAAGGGTCGCGTGATTGTAACGGGTGTTGGCAAAAGCGGCCATGTGGGTGCGAAAATTGCGGCAACCCTTGCTTCCACGGGCACACCTGCTTTCTTTCTTCATGCAGCCGAAGCTGGCCATGGCGATTTGGGTATGATTACGAACCACGACGCTATCATCGCGCTTTCATGGTCTGGCGGCTCGACCGAGCTTCATTCAATCCTCAACTACAAAGCCCGCTTTGCCATTCCCTTAATCGCCATCACCTCGAAAGAAGACAGTGCCTTGGGCGAGCAAGCAGACATTTGCCTCACCATGCCGAAAGCAAAAGAAGCGTGCCCGCACAATTTAGCTCCGACCACATCGACCACTATGCAGCTTGCCATTGGTGACGCATTGGCCATCTCTTTGTTGGAAGCGCGTGGCTTCTCATCAACAGACTATGGCACCTTTCACCCAGGCGGCCAGCTTGGGGCAAGGCTTAAGACCGTGAGCGACATTATGCACAAGGGCAAAGCAATGCCGCTAGCTGATGACACGGTAAGCATGTCAGATGCAATCATTACGATGAGCGAAAAAGGTTTTGGCTGTCTTGGCATCACAAACACCAGTGGTGCGCTTGCAGGTGTCATCACCGATGGAGATTTACGCCGCCATATGGGGTCTGATCTTCTCACCAAGACCACAGGCGATGTTATGACGCCAAATCCTATTACAACCTCCCCAGATAAGCTTGCCGTTACAGCCCTTGAAACCATGAATAATTCAGGTTTTGGCGGCATCAATGCACTTTTTGTCATCGAAGACGAAAAGCCAAAAGGCATCATCCACATCCATGATCTCTTACGCATCGGCGTTGCCTAATTTACCTCAACCCATTGAAATCAATACAAAACCACCCCAAAAACATGGTTATCAAAACCTTGCTTCAATAGTGTAAAATTTTAGGCTTACTTTAGCGATATCTTACGCTTCGTCCCTTATGCTCCTTATCAATAGGGAAAGGCTCTCGAAGAGGGCCACAATGAAATTTTAGCGTCCGGTGGTGGGATATGGATTTAGCAACTTTAATCGGGATATTAGCAGGTTTTGGCATTATTGTAGCCGCGATTTTGGTCGGTGGTGACCTTGGAACCTTTGTTGATGTTCCCTCCGTACTCATCGTGTTTGGTGGCGGCATGGCGGCAACGCTTATCCGTTTCCCACTTGCTGGTATTATGGGTGCCTTCGCATTAGGCGGCAAAATTGCCTTCACACACAAATCAACTCCGCCAGCAGAAATCATTGAGAAATTGACTGAGATGTCAGAGTTGATGCGTAAAAACGGTCCACTCGGTCTTGAGAACGTCGAAATCAACGACGATATGCTCGCCAAAGGCACACAATTTGTCGCTGATGGTTACGATGCTGATTTCATCAAAGAAAACCTAGAGCGCGAGCGTGACCTTGGCCTTAACCGCCTTGAAGAAGGTCAGCGGGTCTTTAAAGCGCTTGGTGATGCTGCCCCTGCTTTTGGTATGATTGGTACGCTAGTTGGTCTGGTGCAGATGTTGGCGACAATGGATGATCCAGCAACAATTGGCCCATCAATGGCGATTGCGCTTTTGACAACAATGTATGGTGCGGTGATTTCTAACCTTATCTGTCTTCCAATGTCAGACAAGATGGCGGCAAAATTTGCAGTCGACTCAATGAAACAGACACTCATCATTGATGGCATTCTCCAGCTTCGCGCTAATAAGAGCCCGGCGGTGATGAAGGAAATGCTGATAGCCTATCTGCCAGAAAAACAACGTGCGCCATTTATGGATGAGGCGATCGCTTAAGCGATCGTTTCCTTCCGAGGAGATTGACCAATGGCTGAAAAATGTAAATGTCCAGAACCAGAAGCAGGCGCACCAGCATGGATGGTGACCTTTGCGGACTTGATGTCCCTCTTGGTCTGCTTCTTCGTTCTTATCGTATCATTTTCTATTCAAGATAAGAAAAAGCTCCAAGTTGTGGCTGGTTCTTTGAAAGAAGCCTTTGGTGTTGTTGAAGTTAAAAAAGTGAACGGTGTTCTAGAGCTTGATGGTAATCCAACCCGCGATTGGCTGAAACAGATCGCAATTTTGGACACCGACCGCGACGCTGATTATGACCCTGTGAAAAACGACGATTCCCGCAAGCAAGGGCCAGAAGCCAACACGCATGAGTTTGAAAAAGCAGACATCTCACGCCCGCGCCAATTTGCCTCTGCTGCGGCATCCTTGCGCCAAGCATGGCAGGACTTGCCTGATATTGCTGAAGTATCAAAAAGCGTGATCATTGAAGAAACACCAGAAGGCCTCAATATTTCCTTCGTGGACCAAGATGGACGTTCAATGTTTCCAGAAGGCTCAAAACGCCCATTTGAAACAACGCGCCGCCTTATGAAAGCAGCCGCCCCAATTTTGCGCCGCATGCCAAACCGCTTGAAGATCACGGGCCACACAACGGCTGGTAGCATTACATCTGATCCAACCTATACAGGCTGGGAACTATCCGCAGATCGGGCGAATGCAACACGTGCAATCCTTATGGCTTCAGGCCTTGGTCGTGACCGCATCTTCTCTGTGGTTGGTAAGGGTGATGCAGAACCCCTCTTCCCGAACGATCCGTTCTTGGCCGCAAACCGTCGCATCGAAATTTTGCTGATGCACGAAGAGCCACCAGTGTCGCCAAGCCATAAATTGTAGGTTAAGCCCTTGGCACGCTTGCCAGATTAAAGACAAAAGCCGCGTTTGGATTGCTCCAACGCGGCTTTTTTAATTTCGCAACGCAAAGAGGAGAGCTAGTTCAATCCCAAATATTGAACTGGCATCCAGCCAGTATAGCCACCGCTCACAACCTTTAGCCAAAGTTCACCGCCTGCTCGGCTGCGTTCGCCATAATGATCAACAACGCTCCCTCGCGGCATTTTGGTCACGCGCCCCGCAGAGCGGCTAGGGGAAACCCGCAAACTCGCCCAGTTATCGACGTTGATGATGCGATATTGCCCTGTCGGATAAGCACCGTTGCCGCCGCTACCATTATTAACTGGGTTATTTGGTGCGGGCGTGACAACACCTCCACCTTGGCCAAGATACCTTGCCGGCATCCAACCTTGAACGCCATTATAAGAGACACTCAACCAAGTCAAACCACCTGATTGCACCTGCTGACCTGTTGTCACAACAACTGCACCGCGGGGAACGCGCGCTAAACGGCGCGATTGCGTTGAATTCCTTTGGCGCAAGCTTGCCCAATTATTCACGTTGATAACGTTATAAGTGATGCCGCTTGCAACATTCGTTACTGGGTTCCGCGCGCCACCTGTTCCCTGACGAATGAAGCGCTCATCAATCCAGCCTGATACACCATTGTAGTTGACTTGCAGATACACCCCTGTGGCAGTCGGATTAAATCCGCTTGTCGCTGTCATCACAGCCCCTCGTGGAACCGTGAGGATTTGAGCAAAACCACTATCTTGCGGAAGGGGCCATAACGGCGTGGAATTAGTCGCCACCCAAGACGTGCCCACTGGCGCGTTACTATCAATCAAATAGCCATGATAGCTATCTTGGGACGAAGCGGACTGAAAATTGGCAAGCATTATAACCACCGCCAGAGCAAATGGCGCGACTAATCGATTAAACATTATGTTTCCTAAACTCAAAATATGTACTTCAAAAATACCGAGTTAAAATTTCAAAAGAAGCTCGGGTAATCTACGTTAACTAATCAACCAAAAATCAGTTTTTATCAAGCAATAAGTTTTTTTACCTAATTTTAAAATTGGAGAAAAAATGAGGCCATTTATGAGGCCTTTTTTAGATTTTCAAAACCGAGCTATCAACACCGACAATAGTCACTTCACTACCTGCTTCTTTGTTTTCAGCGCCGCGCACGATCCAGTAAGTATCACCAATTTTGACACGCCCCTGCCCACTAATCATATCGTCAACCAGCACGAAGGTCTTTCCAATAAACTGGCGACCCCGTTCATTAAGATCCTCATTGTCCTCGCGCTTGGAATGATCCGCGTAAACCCTACGACCAACTATTGCCAAAATAAGCGACAAGCCAGCAAAGATGGCAAATTGGAGGGCCCAGCTCAAAGGAACAATAAGAGCAATCGTCCCCGTAATCACGGCCGCAATGCCAAGCCACAAAAAGAAGACACCAGGCACAAAGATTTCAATCGGGAGGAGAATAAATCCAATAACCCACCAAGTCCAAGGACCCAGCTCAACGATAAGTTTTTGAAACATATATCTCTCCTAGCTGCGGCCTGTTGGTGGCACCACTGAACGAGACGAGCCGCGCCCCGCAGTGCCTGCATCATCACCAAATGTTGCCTTAGCAATTTCGCCAATACCTGAGAGCGAACCGAGCAATGACGTTGCTTCAATTGGCAACATCAGCACTTTCTGGTTCTTCGCTGTAGCAAGCTGCTCGATCGCGCCAACATATTTGTTCGCAACAAAGTAGTTGATAGCTTGAACATCACCCTCAGCAATCGCTTTTGAAACAGATGCCGTTGCGGCCGCTTCAGCCTGTGCTTCACGCTCACGCGCTTCCGCGTCACGAAAGGCTGCTTCGCGGCGACCTTCAGCTGCTAGGATCAACCCTTGCTTTTCGCCTTCCGCTTTCAAAATTTCAGACTGACGTAAGCCTTCCGCTTCAAGAATAGAGGCGCGCTTCTCGCGTTCGGCTTTCATCTGACGGCCCATCGCTTCAACAAGGTCACGGGGGGGATTGATATCTTTAATTTCAATCCGCGTAATCTTTACACCCCAAGGCGCCGCCGCAGCATCTACAACGGTTAAAAGACGAGCGTTAATCTCATCGCGATTAGACAAGAGTTGATCAAGATCCATAGACCCCATGACGGTACGAAGGTTCGTCATGGTGAGGTTCAAAATGGCAAGTTCCAGATCGTTCACCTCGTAGGCCGCGGCTGCCGCATTTTGAATTTGATAAAATGTAACACCGTTAGCCTCAACAGTCGCATTATCGCGGGTAATCACCTCTTGGCTCGGCACATCCAGCACCTGCTCCATCATGTTGAGCTTATCGCCCACTCGATCAATAAACGGCGTGATAAGACTTAACCCAGGCTTCAAAGTGTTTGTATAGCGGCCAAACCGCTCAATTGTGTAATTCTTACCTTGCGGAACAGTTTTAACTCCAGATAGAACGACGATGAGAAGTAGAAAAGCTAAAAATATTAAAACTACATCAAATGGCTGCAGATTGAAAAACATCAATTTCCCCTTTTATATGATACTATACATGTAGTCATCAGGTTTTGATTTACAATGCCAAGGGTTGTACTTCGAGACAATTAAAGATCAAAAAAATGATTCGGTTCCCAACATGATAAGGGATAAAGCAGCGATCACGGACAACGCAGGTTGCTTTAATATATCGTTCCACAAAAAAGGCGCCTAAGGCGCCTTTTCAAAATCTATGAGAACGCCGTCTAAACCCAGCCAGCAAGCTCGCGCCGCACGAGCTTCTCAATAACATCCATGCCGTATTCACTATCATTCAAACACGGTATGACCGCGAATTGCTCGCCGCCATATTCTTCAAAAAATTCACCAGCTTCACCAGAAAGCTCTTCTAGCGTTTCAACGCAATCCGCAGAAAATCCAGGTGCAATAATCGCGAGTTTTTTAACGCCATCTTTTGCCAACTGTTTCACGGTTTCATCCGTATAAGGCTGCAACCATTCTTCTTTCCCAAATCGAGATTGGAAGGTAATTTTAAGCTTCTCACCGTCAGCACCCCAACCCAAATATTCACGCATTAAACGTGCGGTTTTATGGCACTGACAATGATAAGGGTCACCCTTTTGAAGATAAGAAAGTGGCACGCCGTGGAAGGAGGCTAAAACCAATTCAGGTTCAAAATCGAGTTTGGCTATTCCCTCTTTCAAGCTCTCACAAACAGCTTTGATATAGGCAGGATCATCAGCGTAAGGCGCTGCCGTTCTAACGGCTGGTTGCCAACGCTGCTTCATCAAATATTCGAATACTTTATCGTTCACCGTTGCCGTGGTCGCAGCCGCATATTGCGGATAGAGCGGCACGATAACGATACGGTCACAGCCCTGCTCTTTCAAATAATCAAGGCGCGAGTGGATCGATGGGTTGCCATATCGCATCGCCCAATCAAAAACCAAATGCGGATGCTCGTCTCCCATGCGTTCTTTCAAGCTTTCAAACTGCGAACGGGTGATCGTGCGAAGCGGGGACTCGTCCAACTCCTTGTTCCAAATTTCATCATAAGCAGCGCCAGACTTCTTAGGCCGCGTTGTCAAAATGATACCGTTCAACAAAGGCCACCATATAAGGCGCGGCACTTCGATGACCCGACGATCAGACAAGAACTCTTTGAGATAGCGACGCATAGACCAATAGTCCGTTGCATCGGGGGTTCCAAGGTTCACGAGCAACACACCCGTACGGCCAAATTTCACTTCTGGGTGGTCTGACGGCAACGCATCGGTGGAGCAACGAGATTGGTGTGCGGGAGTGTTCATGGACTTAAACTTTGCTTGTGGGTGTTTAAGCGCAATATAGAGCTATTCTAAACCACTGCCAGTGCTTTCACTGCAGCAATGCTCTTTTATCGGCAAGAGATGCGCCAATATTAGACAACTTTATTTGAAAAAGGGCGGGTGCGGGAACCTAGCCCTGAAAGGATGCCGCCAAAAGTGTGATGCCAAGCAGGAACACGAGACTAGCGCCGAACAATTCAACCGTCTTAAACATCCAGCCTGATGATCCACTTATGGTGAGATAACGCGTGGCAAGTCCTTTAGCCCAAAGCGCAATCGTTGCCAAAGTCGTCACCGTGATGGCTGTTCCAAGTGCCATGGCAAAAGTGGAGGCCACACCGACCAAGAACAGGCCTTGAGCAGAAGCGAACACCAAAACAATCAACGCACCAGAACATGGTCGCAAGCCAACCGATATAATCGCCGCCCAAGCAGAACGCAAAGAAAGTGGCTCCTGCATGGTGCTTGGATCAACCGCATGACCGCCGCAACTGCAATCATGGTCATGGTCGTGGTCGTGGCCATGACTATGACTGTGCCCATGGTCGTGACCATGATGGTGCCCGTGATGGTGATCGTCATGGCTGTGACTGTGGCCGTGGCTATGGCTGTGCACATGATCGTGGTGATGATGGTCATGCGCTTCATGGTGATGGCAGTCAGCTTCATGGTGATGGCAGTCAGCTTCGTGAACGATGGGGCCGACATTGGTTGCCATAACTGTTCTCGACTTCAAAAACGGCTGCACCCCTTTTTGCCACAACAAGTACACACCAAGCATCGCAATGAGGGCATAACTTGCCCGCTCAAACCAATGGGTTGCTTCTGTAACGGCAAAGCTCGTCAAATTAAAAACAAACACAGCGGCGCCAATGAGTACGACCGCCACAACCCCTTGCATAAAGGCTGCAAGGAAAGAAATAATCATCCCGCGTTTGGCACTTTGTTCATTGGCCAACACGTAAGAAGAAATCACCACCTTGCCGTGACCAGGGCCAGCGGCGTGGAAAATTCCGTATAAAAAACTCAAACCCATGAGCAACCAAACAGCATTACCATCTTCTTTGGCCTGCTTCACAACGCCTGTTAGGCTTTTGTAAAACGCTGCTTGTTGCTGATAAATCCAGCTGAGGTTCTCACGAAGAAACCCACCACCCACAGGCGTCGGTGCTTGTGGTGCTGTTACACCAAAGGGCGATTTTTGCTGCGCAACACCGCCCTCATTGAGGCTGAAAAATAAAAACAGCGTAAGGCTGGCTAATATCAGGTTATAAATGAATCTATTTTTTATCATGATGTTGGACAAGTAACTCTAATGGTGTTGGAAAGCTCACCGGCTTCAGGGTTCAAATCTTCTGGCACAGATTCATCTGGACCAATTTCAGACAAGAGCTGGCTTTTAATAGGGTCAATCTCTAACGGACGCGTCAAGTCTGCCGTGCAGCTTGTTGCTTTATCGTTTGGTCCAAATAGAGCGACAGCGTTTTCTTTCTCAAATTCTACCGCCACAAAAAATGTTGCATCAAACACTTCAATGGTGAGGTCTTTATAACCTGTTTTAGGGTCTGGCTTAACAGGCTCTGCCATTGGCAATGTATAAAACAAGGTCAGCAACCCGTTTTCATATTCCAGCCAATAATCTTTTGGTTTGCCGTATTTTGGATCCACTTTGCCCATTTGGACAAAGGTGAAAAACTCAAAATCAGCAACCGATTCCACATTAACCTTCGCAAGCTCTGCAAGTTCCTCACGGCTGTATTTGCCGTCGCCGTTTTCATCCAGTCCTTGGGTCGCAAAAGCAGCAAAGCCTTCGTCAAATTCCCATTTGTGGCGAATGGCGGTGAAATGGTTATTCTCGTCAAAAATCAAATCAGCTTTGGCTTTAATCCAAACGTGAGGGTGCGCGGCCGCCGTTTGAATGCCAGCAGCAACAAGTGCCAACATGATGATCGAACGAAACAAATTCAGCATCCTAGTTTTACCTCATTATGCGTGAACCAATCCGCTATAAAATCAACGAACACGCGTGTCTTATTAGGTAGGTGACGGCGATGAGGATAGACCACATGCACAGTGCGATCTTCCTCTACAAACCCTTCTAAAACCTCAACAAGACGACCATTTTCCAAATCATTATTGATAAATATACGCGGGATTCGGGCAAAACCAAGACCTGCTAACGCCGCAGCCCTCACCGCATTGGGAGAATTAATCTCAATACGGCTTTTAACAGAGACATTTATTTTCTCGCCAGCATGCAAAAAAGACCATGAATTACGTGGCCTCATATTGAAATCAATAATGCACGGTTTGTCGCTAAGGTCTTGAGGAACGTTAGGTTTTCCATGTGTTGCCAAAACATCAGGTGCTGCGCATGTGACGACTTTGAAAGTACCAATTTTGCGAGCAATGAGACTTGAATCTTCCAAGTTGGCAACACGGATTGCCACGTCAAATCCATCTTCGACCAAATTCACAAATCGGTCATCCAGTGAGACTGATAGCTCCACATCAGGATAAGTCTTTGCAAACACCACCAATGCATTGCCAACAGAACCATCACCCATGGTGCGCGGCAGGCTTACTTTTAGTCGCCCGCGTGGGGTTGCATTGGTGTCTTGCACCTGCACCATCAAGTCGTCGATGCGGGTTAAAATATCTTGTGAATCTCGATAATAATGTTCGCCCGCTTCCGTTAGCGAAATTTGTCTCGTCGTTCGGTTTAGCAAGCGCACACCCAGCTCATCTTCAAGCTCGCTCACATATTTCGAAACAAGCGCCTTAGACCGTCCAGCCGCTTTCGCAGCTGCGGTAAATCCACCAGCGTCTGCAACCTGCAAAAAGGTTCGCATTCGAGTTAAAGTATCCATCAACTAGCCTTTAAAAGACGCGAGCATTTCAAGCCCAATTTGGGTGAGTTGTCGGTCTGTGCCGCGCGGCCCTATCAAGCTCAACCCCAATGGCGCATCGTGCAAGGTTGCCATTGGCAAAGTAATTTGCGGCAAGCCTGTTAGGCCAGAGGTGCAAAGCAACATGAGTGCCCGATTTCTAAAATCATCTAATGTCGAAAGGTCCATGCTTTTCAACGGTGCAATGCTTGGCACGGTTGGCAAAACCAGAAGGCCATCATCCCCAAGCAATTCTTCCACATGCCGCGTAATTGCCGCACGCTCGGCTGTTCCCGCATCAAACTCTTGAACCGTGATATTTGAAGAATAGTCAAACCGCTCCCGCACACCAGGGCCAAGAGTTGGATTGCTCTTCGTAATCCAATCGCCATGCGCCTGCCACGCTTCATAAGCTTGGCAATTGCGGAAAGTCCAATACCAACTCTCCAAATGACCATCAGCCAGCGACACATCAGCTGTCTCAGCAAAGTCAGCCA
This sequence comes from Hyphomicrobiales bacterium, assembly GCA_039964305.1. GTDB lineage: Bacteria > Pseudomonadota > Alphaproteobacteria > Rhizobiales > JACESI01 > JACESI01. The sequence goes on along the minus strand of JBDVXS010000151.1, from coordinate 1,524 downwards.
CATGATTGATGGCCGCATCAAGGGCGCGGGCTTCGTCAATACCCCTCAAGAGGGTAAGGCAATCTTCTGCGATTAGAACACGCTTTGGTTTGAAGGTTGGCTCCTCACCATCCAACATGACATCACTGACACGCTGGTAGGTTTCAGCATCAGGCGTGAACCATCCAAACGTATCAAAACTTTCTGCAAGCGGCATGGTGTTATCAAGCGATATGCGCCCATGGGTGGCGCGAAGGCCAATTAGCCCACAGTAACTGGCAGGCGCCCGCACAGAACCACCCGTATCTGACCCCGTCGCAATATCCACCAAACCACCAGCAACCGCAGCAACAGAACCGCTCGACGAGCCACCCGTTAGGCGGTCAGGGGCGGCCGAATTTATCGGCTGCGGATAATGCACATTGTTACCATTGAGGCTAAAGGCAAGCTCTTCCGTCGTGGTCTTACCAACAAACCGAGCGCCAGCATCCAATAGCTTTTGAACCGCTGGTGCGCTTTCAGTCGCCACTTCAGCTTCCGCCATTTTAACAGGCGAGCCACAGCCCGTTTTATATCCAGCAACATCATAAATATCTTTGACCGCAAGCGTTAAGCCCGCAAGCGGGCCGCTTTCAGCATTGGCAACAAGAACGTCGGGATGATCCATAAAGGCGTTGACGTGATCTTTCATCTTCTAAACTCCTGTTAGGCCCTAGGCCTAGTCTCGCCAAAGTCGCGCTATATCGAACCGATTAACATCATCGCATAACGCGACAAAACCAGCGGCTTGATGGGCAATCAATCGATCACCTTTTTCCTTCGTCGCAATCGACGCATTGCCGACTGTCCCCTCGACGTTCAAATCCTGTGCTTTCCATCCGAAAGAAACAGGACCATGAGCTCGCAAGTGGGAAAACTCATCCATAAAATCAAGCTGTGATGAGTGAAAATCTTTTGCCTCATTCATATCAACGAGTTCAGGGCGCAGCGCAAGCATCAATGAGGTTTCAATATCACCGCCGTGAATACCGTAAGACTGTTCATGGTCTGAGAATAGTCCGTCAGGCTCACCGAACTTCGTCCAGCTTGTCGCCACAACAAGCATGTTAAAGCGCACGCGCAATTCCACCGCGACAATATCAATCAATGAAGCGTTGCCACCATGGGCGTTGATGATAATCAGTTTTTGAATACCAGCCCGATGCAAACTCTCACCAATTTCAATCCACTCTTTGATGATGGTTTGCCAATTAAAGGTTAGCGTACCACTTGAAGAAATATGCTCGTTAGATTTCCCGATGGCTTGCATAGGTAACACGGTAACCGGCAATTCACTTGGCATTACATCAAGGGCTGCATCAATCAGCCCTTCACCAATCATCGTATCGGTTCCAAGCGGCAAATGCGGCCCATGTTGTTCAATTGCTGCCACAGGCAAAACAGCAATCCAATTAGATGTGTCAGAGGTAGAAACATCTACCGCCGTCATATCCTGCCATCTTCGCTTTGGTCGCGGCATAAAACACCTAATCGATAAAGTCCGAG
>JBDVXS010000150.1:0-19739 GCA_039964305.1 Hyphomicrobiales bacterium | reverse complement strand
CAGCAAACACAGACATGTTGTTTGATCGATTTAAACTGCTTGGCACACAAGGCATGATGGGAATGGTGTTATCCGGCCTTAACATGGCGCTTTGGGACGCAAAGGCACGGGCAGAAGGCAAAGCACTCGCAGATCTATTTGGCGGTGCGACGCAAAAAATTGTGCCTTATGGCAATGTTGGTTTTGATGGCGTTGCAGGCTCTGCCGAAGGGGCTGCAAAATTTGCAGCTGCTGGGTTTAAAGCCGTTAAAGCAAAAATTGGCTATGAGACAATCGCCGATGACCTTGCCGTCGTTCGCGGTATGCGTGATGCCGTTGGTCCAGATGTAGAGTTGATGGTCGACTACAATCAAAGCCTCTCCCTTGATGAAGCCCGCGTTCGGCTCAATGCCCTTGAAGGCGAAGGGCTTACATGGGTGGAAGAACCTATTCTTTCCCATGATTTCAAGAACTACGCAGCACTGCAAAAAGCGACCAACACGCCGCTACAAGCCGGTGAGAACTGGTGGGCGCCAACTGACTTCCAAACAGCAGTCGACCTTGGCACCACAAGTATGATCATGCCTGATGCCCAAAAGTGCGGAGGTGTGACGGGTTGGATGCGGATTGCAAAACTGGCTGAACAAAACAACATCAAAGTATCAAGCCATCTATGGCCAGAACTCAGCGCGCAGTTGCTCAGCATAACACCCACCGCCCATTGGCTTGAATATGCTGACTGGTTTAATCCGGTGGTCCGCGAGCCGTTAAAAATCGAAAACGGCTACGCGATAATTGACGGTGTCATCGGCACAGGCATTGAGCTTAACGATGAAGCGCTTGCAACTTATGCCGTTTAACAAGAAGCATTAGAACAGACGAAAACGCTTCTTGGGTTTATCCGCATCGGCTTTCAAGCCTGGGTCATCAATCGGCGGCTTGTTGATAGGGTCCTCTTTCTTCTTCGGCCCTTCATCACTCGCGGATGCCTCAGCTTCATCCGAGTCAGCTTCTGCAGTCACAGCTGCGTCGCCATCACCTTCCGGAGCATCTTTCTCCTCTGTCGCGTCTTCTGCGTCAGATTTTTCAGCTTCAACCACCTCATCTTCTGTTGCAGCTGCCGCCACTTCCGTATCTTCATCTTTGTTGTCCGCGTCAGCGTCAGCATCAGAAACGCTTGCCTCTCCCTCAACAACATCCGCTTCCACAACATCAGCTTCCACATCAACAACATCATCGTCATTGGCGACATTCATCATCGCAACACCGCTTGCCGCTTCAAGGATTGGCAGGTCCATTGGGCCCGATGGAATTTGCTCTAATTCAAGATCTTGCTCTTCATCGAGATTTTCCACTGGCACACGCCATTCAAACACATCCAGATCACCTGTTACTGGTGATAATGGCGCCCATTCATCGGCCACATAGCCATCTGCTGTCCACGCAGCATCGCGCGGCGCGCGCACAGCCCGTGACAACCATTCGCGAACATGGCCACGATCACCAAATTCACCCTCTTCAATCTCAGACATCAACAAGCAAGCATTTCTTGTTGGTTCTGTTGCAAGCAAGCCTTCAAGGTCTTTGCGTGCGCCTTCCCAATTTTGAACATTGATCTTGGCGCGAACAACACCCATCACACCTTCTGGGTGATTTGGTCTCAAGTTGTTGAGATTTTCCGCACGCTTCAATCGATCAAGACCGCTGTCACCTGAACGCAGGTTTGTATAGACCTCAATCAATTCAGGGTGTGGCTCGAGCTTCCATGACGTCTCGACAATCTTCGTCGCTTTACGAAGGTCACCAACGCGAGCCAGCACGCGGGCAGCTATCACAGCAGCAGGCACCAATTCAGGCGCAAGGCGATGAGCCTCCAGCGACTTCTCTTTAGCCTTTTGCGGATCACCGCCATCTTCAAGTTCAGCCGCTTGCCCCGTCAACAAGACAGCCCGCAAGCGCTTTGCTTCTTTCTTTGTATAAAGTTTAGAATCGGCATTTTGGTGCAGCGTTTTCAACGCGCCTTCCCAGTCGCCTTCGCCTGCTTGCATACTCAGCAGCGCGTTTCCAGACCATTCAAGGCCTGGACGAGCATTCACAGCTTCCTCGACAAAGTGGCGGGCTGCTTCGCCTTGACCCGTTTCTTCCGCTTCCACGTAAAGACCGCGCAAGCCCAACAATTTAGTCTCAGGCTTTTCAAGCATCATCTCAAAGGCTTCGCGCGCTTTGTCGGTCTTACCTTCCATTTGGGCAGCTTGCGCCGTCAACAATTGGGTGACGGGCTCTTCAGGCAAATATTTTATCGAGTTTTTCGCCGAACGCTTGGCCATACCAACGTCGCCAGAACCAACCGCAATGACGCCTTCCGCCAATGCCTGCCAACCTTTTTCGCGGCGGCGATTTCTAAAGAAGCTACCAATGCTTCCCGGCGTCTTCCAAACAGCTGTGATAACAATCCAGATGAAAATAATCGCCAGCAAAACGCCAAAGGCAATAGCCGCGATAATGGCCAAATTCTCTTCAGCAAATTCGAAACCACCAAGGCGAACAACAAGCAGACTACCTGGTTGATCTGCAAGCCAAGCAAAACCGGCTGCTACCAAGAAGACTACGACAAGAAATATTACGAGACCGATCATCGACGTGAACCTCTACCTACTGTGATGATGTTTCATTGGCAGGTTTTCCTGCCACATCTTGTTCAATTTTCTGAATGAGTGAAGACAAAGCCAAATTGCCTTTCCACTCGACGAGCCATTGATTGAAAACTCTTTTCTGATCATCGCTCAACGTGCCCCAAGTTTCCAAGAAGCCATCCATATTGCCTTCATCAAATTGCGCATGAAGTTGACCAAATGGACCAGCGTCTTCATTACTGTCAACCGAACGGATCTTGATTAAATTTTTGGCGTTATTGGTTAGTTTTTCAAAAGCCGAAAGTTCCTTCGGTGCTTCACCCGATGGGCCTGCTTTCGCAGCAGCAAGCGTAACTAAGTTGTTTAACTCATTTTTCAAAGTCGCCGTATCTTTCAGCCCTGTTGCACTAAAGGGTTGTAAAGTCGCAATCGCTTCTGGTTCAACACCAACGCGCTCTAAGGATGTAAGTGCTGATTCAAACGGTCCACCATTTTGAGCGACTTCCTTGAGGTTCTCCAATGCAAGGCTCTTGGTTGCAACTTGAACACTTGCAGTGGTCGCATTTTGTGTATCAAGGGTTCCTTCAACACTACCAAGTTTTTCTGATAGCGCGGAGATCTTGCTGCCAATGTCACTTTGTCCGCTTTCAACAGTCGTAATCTTATCTTGAACAGCACCGAGTAATAATGAGGTTTCATCAAGTTGGCTTTGTAGCGAGATGAACTTTGGATCAATCGTTGCAAAAACAGATTTTCTGGCAGCCGTTAAAAAGGCTGCATTGCCTGCTGCGTCAACGGCTGGAATTTCAAGTGCTGCCACCTTCTCCTGCAACGCGGCTAATTTTGCCGACAAATCAGCAGATGCATTAGCACCTACAGCACTATTACCATCCGCAGCGGTTTGATCGTTGCTGCCCTCAGTCGACAACGCAGATTGAACGGTCGCAACCCCTTCATCAAGTTTTGCAACTTTTTCATTAAGCGCTGCAATTTGACCATCGACACCCGCGCTCTCGTTTGCACTCAACCGTGCCTCAATAGCAGCAAGTCGCTCAGCAATTCCACTTGGCAAAGTGGCCTCACCAGTCGCTGCACTTGTATTGGCTGACGCATCGCCATTGGTACTCGTTTCAGCATCAGCAAGTCTTGCTTCTAAAGCCGTAAGGCGGGCCAAGACTTCTTCGGGAACGATAGGTTTATCATTGTTTTCAATGCCTTGTTCCATTTCATCAAGGCGTTCTGAAAGGGAAACAAACTCGTTTTGGCTAACCGGATCAACGGCTGGCACTTCTTCCAAGCTCGTGACACGGCTCGTAAGAGAGGCCACACCACTATCACCAAAACTTGGAATAATTTCTGCTTTTTGCAATCCGATCAAACCACCAATCGCAATTATGCCACCAATGAGTGACGCCACGAGGTTCGGGAAAAATGAACCGCCTGATTTTTCAGCTTTCTTGGCTGGAGGCGGCGGTGGTGTTTTAGCACCCGCACCTTCGTTTTTAGCCGCAAGATTTATCGGTGCCTCTTTTTTTGCAGACGCCGTTGAGCTTGTTGTCTCTGGTTTTTTTGAAGCCGCCGCACTGGCTGGCTTTGAATCAGTCGCCGCGGGCTTTGCCTGCGATGTTTCAGCCTTTGCTTTATCGTTCGCAACGGTTGGCTTTTCAGCAGGTTTTGCAGACGTTTTCGGCGCGGTGATTTTTTCACTCGCAGCCTTTGCCGCAGCACTTGTTTTGGACGCGACCGTCTCTCCCTGTGGCTTTGGCGTTACATCCTTTGCCTCAAGATCAATCGTCACTGCCTTTTTGGCTGCGCGCGCTCTTGCTTGTGCACTTTGCTGTGTTGATGCTGTGCTCTTACTTCTACCTCGGCCAGTAGCTCTGCCACCAGATTTCCGATCTCCACCAGATGTCATATTTTAACTCATTCTATTGCGTTCACCGGTCAAGTGAAGGTGCTGCTTATCGCCCAACAATGCTCATTTATCACCTTGATAAAATGCCAGAGCTGCAAACAATGATTGTTCATTTGGCTGCTCTGCAACGTAAAGCTGCATTCCTTCTTCTCTATCGAACACAGATTGTATGCTCTTGGCAAGGCAGAAATATGATAATAAGTTGGTTGATTGACTTAATTTTATTCGTTCAACCAATGCATTAAATGCCTCAGCCGTGCGGTTTGAATAGAACAAAACAGCGTCTATTTTTTGATCTTTAATTGCGTTCAAAACATCTGCTGAAAAATGGTCAACACAGTTAGCATGATAGCGCACCGCAACATCAACCCGCCATCCTTTCGCCTGCAACTTATCTTCAAGCCCACCTTTGCGATCACGTCCACAAACATAGATGAGCTTTTTATTGTCCTTTAAGTTCGGCAAGCCAATCAAATCAACCAATTGATCAACTGTGCCTGCCGACGAGCGAATATTCTTAAATCCAGCCTCGTGCGCTAAGGCAGCCGTTGCATCACCCACTGTATAAAGAATTCGATCCGCTCGCATTTGCTCGCTTGCAATATCAGCTAATACCCGCACGCCATTGCGGCTGGTCACAACTAGGTCAGTCTTTTGCTCATCATCCAGTGGCTTCTTGGAAAAAACTGTCTTTAACATTGGCGCAACCAAAACTTCATAGCCAGCAGCACGCAGGCGCTCAGCTGAAAGGCTGGCATCTGGTTCCGGTCTGGTGATGAGTACGCGCATGGCTTATCGCTGATGCAGGCTTTGCACGAAATCGTCGCTCAACTGTGCTTTCAAACGAAGGCCTGCTTCTTCACCAATCGCAACAGCATCACCCACACGACCCGTGCCTTCAATCGGGAAGCTCTCAGAACCATCGGGCCGCAAAACTTCTCCTTTAAAGGAAAGTGCCGCACCATCTAAACGCGCAATACCCGCAATCGGTGTTCTGCATGAACCATCGAGCACTTTTAAAAAGGCCCGCTCACAAAGAACCGCCGCTGCAGTTCCTTCATTATGTAAAGGAGCAATGAAACCTTGTGTCGTGTCATCACCATCTCGCGTTTCAATACCAATGGCCCCTTGGGCACAGGCAGGCAAGAACGCTTCCTCATCAAGGTAATCGGCCACAATATGCGACATGCCCAAACGCGCGAGCCCTGCCGCAGCCAACAAGGTTGCCTCTGCCACCCCATCGCTAAGTTTGCGCAAACGGGTTTGAACATTGCCACGGAACATGATGACCTTGAAATCAGATCTATAGCGCAACAATTGCGCTTGGCGGCGCAAAGATGACGAGCCGATCACCGCGCCTTGGGCCAGTCCATCAAGTCCACTGGCTTTGTCACAGATAAATGCATCACGTGTATCTTCACGCGGCAAGAACACATCAAGCACCAAGCCATCAGGCAAAGTTGTCGGCATATCTTTTGACGAATGAACCGCAATATCAATGTCCCCATCAATCAGCGCTTGTTCAATTTCCTTCGTGAAAAGCCCTTTGCCGCCAATTTCAGACAAAGGGCGGTCTGTAACGATGTCGCCTGTGGTTTTGATCACGGCAATGGAGAAGGCATTTTCTTCCATCCCGTGAGCCGCCATTAACAAGCTGCGCACTTCTCGCGCTTGCGCTAAAGCGAGATCACTACCCCGCGTTCCAATTTTTAGAGGGTTATCAGGTGAGAAAGATGTCAGATTCATTTGCAAGCAGTTCGGCTCAAGTGATAGGTTCCGCGACACAATAGCCGTTTGAGTCTCTACATCAACGCCCTTATGTCTGATTTCACAAAACTAACGCATTCAAATCGACCCGCGCCCACTGCGAGCAACCCGCTCGTTCTGGCCTTGGAATCAAGTTGCGACGAGACAGCCGCCAGTGTTCTTTGCCGCCATGACGACGGAACGAGCAATGTTTTGTCCAATGTGGTGTTGAGCCAAATTGAAGAACACGCAGCTTTTGGTGGTGTGGTACCAGAAATTGCCGCCCGCGCTCACGTGGAAGCAATCGACGGCGTGATTGATGCCGCATTGAAAGATGCAAAGATCAAAGCCAAAGACCTCGATGCCATTGCCGCTACCGCTGGCCCGGGCCTTAATGGCGGGTTGCTGGTTGCCACGATGGCCGGCAAAGCAATGGCCCATGCGTTGCAGCTTCCGTTTTATCCAATCAATCATTTAGAAGGCCACGCCCTCACCGCACGGCTAACTGATGGTGTGGCGTTTCCTTATGTCTTGCTTCTCGTATCAGGCGGGCATACGCAAATCTTGATTGTTCACGGCGTTGGCAACTACGAACGCCTTGCGACCACCATTGATGATGCGCTGGGCGAGGCCTTTGACAAAACCGCAAAAATGCTAGGGCTGGATTATCCCGGGGGACCAGCGGTTGAGAATATGGCGAAAAATGGTGATGAGACCCGTTTCGATTTTCCCCGCCCCATGCAACACCACGAAACATTGAACCTGTCATTATCGGGCCTAAAAACCGCCGTTCGACTTGCCGCAGAAAAACATGCACCGCTAACAGATCAAGATGTCAGTGACATTTGTGCGTCTTTCCAGCAAGCAGTCAGTGACATATTGAAAAATCGCATCGGGCGAACGTTAGCCTTGTTCAAAGAACAATTTCCAAAACACAAAACGCCAACGCTTGTTGTTGCAGGCGGTGTTGCCGCTAATCAGAAAATTAGATCGACATTAGAAACCCTCTGTGAAAGGGATGGCTTTACGCTCTCTGCTCCACCCTTAAAACTTTGCACAGACAATGCCGCCATGATTGGCTGGGCCGCATTAGAACGCATTGCAATTGGTGAAAGCGGCGATCTAACATTTACACCCCGCCCGCGCTGGCCGCTTGATGAAGAAAGCAGCACAGTTGTTGGCAAGGGCAAACGAGGGGCAAAAGTATAATGCTAATTTCTGTGATTGGCGGCGGCGCGTGGGGAACAGCCTTAACCGCCCACCTAGCCCGCGCTGGCAAAACACCAAAGCTTTGGGCACGATCGCAAGAGCTTGTGGCGGATATCAACAACAACCGTCAAAACGCGCGTTATCTTGCTGGCATCACGCTGCCAACGGGCATCTTCGCCACGACCAACCTTGCCGACCTTAAAGGCACCGAAATTGCCCTTGTCGTGATCCCAACTCAATCGTTGCGCTCAGTCTTAGAAGAGGCAAAGCCTTTTCTTTCAAACGACACAAAAATTCTTTTGTGCGCAAAAGGCATTGAGAAGACCACTGGCAAACGCACCAGTGACATTGCGGCAGAAGTCTTGCCCAATAATCCAATCGCAGTATTGTCAGGGCCAAGTTTTGCCCATGATGTAGCGCGTGGTCTGCCAACGGCTGTAACCTTGGCTGCACCAACCTTGGCAATGGCAACCAGCTTATCTGAAACAATCTCCAGCCAAGGGCTTCGCACCTACGCCTCTAATGATGTTATTGGCGCGGAACTTGGTGGCGCACTTAAGAACGTGATTGCTCTTGCCGTTGGCATGGCACGGGCTAGAAAACTTGGCGCCAGCGCAGAGGCCGCTCTCACCACACGCGGTTTTGCGGAACTCTCACGCATCGCTCGACATTTCGGTGCGCAGCCAGAAACGTTGATGGGTCTTTCCTGCCTCGGTGATTTGATGCTGACATGCTCCAGCCCCCAATCGCGAAACTTTGCCTATGGCATGGCGGTCGGCAATGGTGATGACCTCACGCAGATGAAACTTGCTGAAGGAGTTCACACAACATCGATTGCTGCAAAAATTTGCAAAGAAGCGAGCATATCTGCCCCGATTATTGACGCGATTGATGCGGTTTTGAGCGACGCTTTGCCGATTGATGAAGCCATGAGAAAACTCATGCAGCGCCCTTTAAAAGCTGAGATTGGCTGATAGACTGTCTCTTATAGTTATTGAAAGAGACCCTCATGTTTTTCAAAGGCACGAAGCCCTTTTTATTTTTAGCGCTCCTAGCACCCTATCTAATCACAGCGACCCAAGCTGCAACTATTACATCTGCCTATTCCAAAATCGATTGGGATAAAGACTGCAAACGCATCGACACGCCGCCTGCGGATGAGCCTGATTTAGGTGGCCATTTTAAATGTGCGGGCTATCAAGATTATCCCATTTGGATTGCGACCGGTGACTTGCGCGAAAGCGTGCAATTTGGTCATCTCAACGCACAAATGATTGAGCAAAGTTCTTGGGAAAGCTTCAGTGGGTTTAACCGTGTTAACACAACCATCGAGTGGCGCTTGTTTAACGGTAAGCCAATGGCCGCCATTTATCGTCACTTCATTGATGGCCCCGACGGTGATGATGCTAATCGTGCGCAGTTTCTGGTTATCAAGAGTGTCGCAAGCGAAGAGACAGGTGGCATTGGCTGTGTTTATGGCATGGTCAATGGTCGCGAACCCAAGGCCAATGAAACCGCACGGCACGTGGCAGATGGCATGACCAACCCCCTAGCAAAATGCGTGAACGATGCACTGGTTGACCTTTATACAGCCACCCAGGTCGCGCCGTTTCACGCCATTAAATCACAAGCCGAGACCATGTCTCGTCACTTCCCAGAGCCGACACAATAAGTATTGCTAAAATTTGATGCCCACAATTCGCATCAAGGGTGACACCGACTATTACCAATGGTAATCCCTAGATCAGTAAATTTATAAAAGGAACCATCCCATGCATTTCGTATTTTATGGCAAAGACAAAAAAGGCGCTCTTCAGGTTCGCGTTGACAATCGCCCTGCCCACGTTGAGTGGTTGAAGAGCAACCCCATCGTTCTTGCTGGTCCAATGCTGGATGCAAATGGCGATATGGCAGGTTCCATGGTTGTGTGTGAAGCCGCAGACCAAGCAGCAGCCGACGCCCTTTTTGCAACTGACCCTTATGGCAAAGCCGGCCTTTTTGAGAGTGTCGAAATCTCACCTTGGAAATGGGTCATCGGCGCACCTGCGGAGTAAACCAAATGCAATATTGGTTGTTTAAATCTGAACCATTCAAATGGTCTTGGGAACAGCAAAAAGCCAAAGGTGATGTTGGCGAAGAATGGGACGGTATTCGCAACTACCAAGCCCGTAATTTCATGCGAACGATGGAACTGGGCGACCGCGCCTTTTTCTATCATTCCAATGAAGGGTTAGAAGTTGTTGGCGTTTGTGAAGTATCCGCCCTTTGCCATCCAGACAGCACCATTGATGATGACCGCTGGGAATGCGTCGATATTCGCGCCCTTTGCGATATGCCGATACCCGTCACATTGAAGCAGGTAAAAGCAACAGAGAGCTTGGCGGATATGTCGCTCGTCACCTCCATGCGCTTATCTGTTCAGCCAGTAAAACCCAATGAATGGGACATTGTCTGCAAAATGGGCGGCCTTGACCCACAAGCGTTGAAGCCACTGTAATGGATATTTATCACGGCTTTTTCGATCTTAAGAGCGGCCAATCGGACGTTGAATTTGCCGATGATATGGCTCAGTTCATGGACTACCTCAAACGCGAAGAGAAAATCGTCTCTTGGCGTTTGATGCGGCGCAAGCTTGGACTTGGACCGGAAGGCCTTGGCGAATTTCACATTATGATTGAAGTCGAAAACTTGGCTCAACTTGATGCCGCTTTTGAAATGGCGTCTGAGCGCTCTGGCGACATGGAAAAGAAACACGCGTCGGTCAATCAACAAGTGGCCGGCATTAAATTCGCCCTTTACCGTGATTTTCCTGATCCACACCGTAAACGCGGCGAAGAGCAGTTTTAATGCTGCGGCTGTCGCCAAAAACCGCGCGCCATACCATCTTGCACTTACAGGGCCTCACGCGCCCGCCGAGCATTAAACAATCCCAACAAGAACTTTATGAGCTTATCCAGCAATTGGGCTTTGTGCAGCTTGATAGCATCCAGTGGGTTGAACGCGCGCATCACATGACGCTCTTCGCCCGCAACCAAACCTATCGCCCAAAACATTTAGAGCCGTTAATCGATCCAGAGCAATGTCTGTTTGAAAACTGGACACACGACGCCTCTTTCATACCATCAGTCTTCTACCCCTATTGGAAACACAAGTTTGAGCGCGAAGAGGCGCGGATGAAGGCTAAGTTCACCAAGTGGCAGGGCAAGGGGTTTGCCGATCATTTATCAAGCCTGTTGTCACGCGTTGAAGCGCAAGGTTCGCTCATGTCGCGTGACTTAGATCGCCCCGTAGAAAAGCGTGAGATGTGGCAATGGCATGATGGCAAAGCAGCGCTTGAATATCTTTGGCGCACAGGAAAGCTTGCTACCAAAGCACGGCGCAATTTTCAAAAGGTCTACGATCTGCCCGCGCGTTGTTTAACAGCCGAAAATCACAAGGCAACAGTGGGCAAACAAGAATTCATAGATTGGGCTTGCCGCTCCGCGCTCGACCGATTGGGCTTTGGCTCGCCCGCAGACATCGCCCATTATTGGGACCTCATCTCAATTAATGAAGTGAAAGAATGGATCGACAAACAAAACGGCCAAACAATTCGCTCCATAGAAGTTGAGGGGCTAGGGAAATCAGTCAAACAGCTCTTTGCCCGCGTGGATATAGAAGACATTACCGACACTCTTAGCCCTCTACCCAACCGCGTGCGCGCGCTATCCCCCTTTGACCCTGTCACCCGTGATCGCAAACGGCTGCAATGGTTATGGGGTTTTGAGTACCGTATCGAAATTTACGTTCCCGCCGCCAAGCGCAAATGGGGCTACTATATTTTTCCGCTGCTTGAAAATGACAAGATTATTGGCCGAGTTGACATGAAGGCCAATCGTTCTGAACATTCTCTCGATATTGCAAAAGTCTGGCTTGAGCCGGGCATTCGCCCCTCAACAGGGCGACTTAAGAAAATTGAGGCTGAGTTCATTCGCCAGTCCCGCTTCACAGGCATGAAAACTATTCAATGGGACGGCAAAGTTGAGGATTGACGGGTGTAGGTTAAGCTAAATGCTTAAACCGAAGGCTTTGAAAACGTCGCAAAGGCTTCAACCACTCGCTCATAAACATCACGTTTAAACGGCACAACGAGGTCTGGTGCTTCGGTTAGATCACCCCAGCGCCATTCAGAAAACTCGGCAGGATGCGCACCGCCACCAGGTGCTGTCACATTAATTTCGCTCTCATCACCTTCAAACAAAAACGCAAACCAGCGTTGTGTTTGGCCGCGATATTTTCCCTTAAGGCCAATACCCAGCATTTCTGGCTGAAGGTCATAATTCAACCAATCTGGCGCTTCCCCTAGATACGAAAACGACGAGACGCTGGTTTCTTCATAAAGCTCGCGTTCTGCAGCAACGCGTGGGTCTTCACCCTTATCAATCCCACCTTGCGGCCATTGCCATAAATGGTCAGGCTCTCGGTGTTCAGGCTCATGATTCCATTGCCGCTTACCAAGCCATACTTGGCCTTGCTTATTAAACAGAACAACCCCAACACATGGGCGATAGGGTAGATCATCATGGGTGATTGTTTTTGTCATGTTTGAAGCTTTGCAGAGAAAGAAAGATTAGAAGCTGGACTTATCAAGTGTGCCAGAGATAGGGATCAATTTAACACCGCGTCTATCCGCATCTTTCGCCCATCGCACCAAACGATCAATGGTAATTGGGAAGGCCGAGGCAACGCCAATGACAGTGCCTTTGTCGCGGGCCAAACCTTCAAGTTCAAGCAGACGCGCGTCGATATCTTCTTCTGTTAAAACAGAATCGATCACCAAAGAGCTTTGGGCAAATGGCAGCTTGCGATCAAAGGCAACTTCACCCGCACGGCTAAGCGGTGTCGACCCATCATCCACATACATGAGACCACGGTTGCGTATTTCATTGAACAGCGAGCCGAGCGCATCTGGTGAGGCTGAATAGCGCGCACCAAGATAATTAATCACGCCGACATAGTTGGTCATGCGGCTTAACAACCAATGCAACTTGTCTTCATTCTCATTCCAAGGACTTTCCACCAACAACGTGCGGGGGCCAGGGTCATTATTTGGATAGTCAAACGGTTCCAATGGCAATTGCATCAAAAGCTCATGCCCACGACTTCTTGATCGAGCCATCCAATCTAGCAAGCCGTCGGCATAGGGGGCATAGGCAAGCGTTACTTCTTCGGGCAATTCACTCAAGGTGCGTTGCGTGGTTGTTTTGTTGATACCAAGGCCACCAATAACAATCGCAATACGGCTTTTACTCGCCGCAGCACCACTCACTGGTCGGCTGTAGGCCAAGAGTGGTTTTTCGCCATTTTCTCCAACTTTTGGTAAAAAACCATAGCGCGATCGCTCGAGTAGCGCTTTGTCACCCACGGTTGAAAGGCTGATTTTCTTCTTTGGCGCTGCGATTTTACTCGGGTCGTAAATTAGCACTTCGTCAGGATCAAGCGGCTCCAAACCGCCGTCATCGGCAGGCGTAAGCTCTGTAAGAACAGTTGGCTCGTCATCTAAGCTATCTTCAATGCTTTCATCAGTTTCTTTCTCACGAACAGCAACCAATCCAACATCACGGTCTGCACTATCAAACTTCGGTTCAACAATGCGCACATTTACAATCGGTTCTCCACCATTGGGGTTATCAACAACCGCCACCCAGATAACAGAGGTTATGCCAAGACCGAATAAGAGAAATGCAGACAAAAACACAAAAGGAACTCGCTGCATAATGCCGCTGAGTTTCTTGGCTCTTTGCTGTTTGGCCTGCTGCTCCTTCTTCTTTTTCGAAGCAGCTGCGCCAAGTGGTTTGGTGAGGTCTTTCACCGTTGCACCCTTACATTTCTAGCGAAAATCTTGCGATTCGATTGCGCGTAGTATAGCGGCAAACAGTCTTAAGCATTTCTTAACCTCGATTTCTAAACTGAGACCAAAATGCAAAAAACCCCACCATTTGGCGGGGTTTTCTAATTTTCAGCTGCATTCGAGACGAAAGCTTAGTTCGGCACGCCTTTTGAAGCATCCGGCGGGAACATTGCATGGGTCTGCTTGCCACGCAGAAGATCAAGCGCAAAATCAAGCTGCTTATCGTCTTTACGTTCACGCGGGAAGTAAGCAGGCGAACCCTTTTTCTCTTCATCTTTGTTCGTGCTTAGATGACGAGGAAGCTCAGCTTCACTGCGGTTTACGTTCACACCTTGCAGCTCTTTCGGCAATGGCTGTTCAACATCGATATCCGGTGTTACGCCTTTTGCCTGAATAGAACGGCCTGATGGTGTGTAGTAACGCGCTGTTGTGAGGCGGATCGCACCACTTGAACCGATTGGAATGATGGTTTGAACCGATCCCTTACCGAATGAACGTGATCCGATAATTGTTGCACGGCGATGATCTTGCAGAGCACCTGAAACAATTTCAGAAGCAGACGCAGAGCCGCCATTGATCAAGACGATCACAGGCTTGCCTTTGGTCAAATCACCAGAACGTGCGCTATAACGTTGCGTTTCATTGGCGTGACGTCCACGTGTTGAAACGATTTCACCCTTATCAAGGAAAACATCGGAAACAGCGATTGACTGGTCGAGCAACCCACCTGGGTTGTTACGAAGGTCAAGAACGAAGCCTTTCAGCTTATCGCCTATTTCTTCTGCCTGTTTTTCAATCTCAGTTTTAACACCGCTAAAAGTCTTTTCGTTAAATTGAGTGATGCGAATGTACGCCACATCCTCTTCAACACGGCCACGAACCGAGCGGATTTTGATGATGTCACGAACAACCGTGATTTTTACTGGCTTGTCTGAACCTTCACGAACAATCGTCAAGTTCAATGGTGTTTTCACCTTACCGCGCATCTTTTCGACGGCTTCGTTCAGCTTCAAGCCGCGAATAGCGTCGCCATCCAAATGGCTAATCAAGTCACCCGCCAAAACACCTGCTTTATCCGCTGGCGTGTCAGCAATAGGCGTCACAACACGGACATAACCTGTCTTTTCATCCAAGGTAACTTCAATACCAAGGCCACCAAATTCACCCGATGTTTGAGTGCGCATTTCTTCAAATGCTTTTGGTGGAAGATAACTAGAATGCGGATCAAGAGATGTCAGCATCCCGTTGATCGCGTTTTCAATCAACTTTTCTTCTTTAGGTTCCTCAACATAATCAGAACGAATGCGCTCGAAAATGTCACCAAATAGATGGAGTTGGCGATATGTGCTGCGGCTCGCAGCTTCTGCAGATGACCCAGATAGATATCCACCCTGGGACAAAACTGAAGCGCCTATGCCGCCAATCGCTATACCCGCTACTAATAATGTAAACTTACGAAACAAGGTGCTTACCTCTTTTCCAATATTGGGCCCACCAGCCTTACGATGATTTCGCCCACCAGGGCGACGAATTTACAGAATTGCCATTCTTACGTAACTCAACATATAGTATGGGCTGCGTTTGACCAGAAGAAAAATTACTCGCTAACAGGGCAGCTGCATCAGTAGAGACACCAGCAAGCCTTCGTGAGCGCTTGCCGCCCATAGACGCAACTGGCTCACCTGCTGCAATTGTGTCGCCAACTTTCACATTAATTTTGCTCATACCAGCAAGCACCATGTGATGCCCATCACCAACATCAATGATCAAAAGTTGGTCATATCCAGAAAATGCGCCTGCGAAAACCACCCGCCCCGCAGACGGTGAAATCACGGGAGCCTGCGCCCGCGTTTCAATGGTCATACCCTTGGAAACACCGCCCAAACCGTCTGCCTCACCATAAGAACGAAGCAAGACGCCGCGCACTGGTAAATTGAGCTGCCCTAGACTTTTTGCAAAGGAAACAGCGGGTTTAACGGCTGCATTACTCTCAAGCAGAGCACCATAATCAACCACTTCACGGCCTACATCTGGAAGAACCGACGGGTTCTCGCCCCCATCATTATTATAAGCCAGAACCACACCCGTTCCACCTGGTTGCGGCCGTTCTTCGGCTGGCACATTTGTTTGCGGCGCTTCAATAGATCGTAGCTCATTAATATCAGCTAGGGATTTCAAACGCGCTGCCTCAAAGGCTGCGGTCTTCTTTGCAGCTTCGCGTTGCGCCTGCGTTTGAGCCGCGCGGGCTGCTAAATCGATTGAATTAATTTCGCTGGAAACAGCCGTGATCAGTTCACGGAGATTTGTTGCTTTTCCAAACAGTGATTGATTGTCATCGGTGGCAACCACCAGTTTTTCACCAGACGAAGCTTTAAGGCGCTGATTCTCTTTGATCAGCAAATCAAGGCGAACTTGTTCTTCGCTGAGGGTGCGCTCTTGGTCGATTCGCTTTTGCCATTCGACCTTAGTGCTCGCGATAATCTTTGAAAGCGATGTTAGGTCGGCAATGAGTGCTGCAGCTTCAGATCGTAATTCTGGCAAAACAGAACCCAACAAAATTGCGCTTCTTACAGCCGACAATGTGTCACTTGCACTTACCACAATAGCGGGCGGCGGGTTCTTGCCCATGCGCTGCAAAGCACCAAGCACTTCCGACAAAATGGCACGGCGTGAGACGAGCGATTTTTTGATGGCTTTTTCTTCAACTGCAAAATCATCAAGACGCTTCTTGCTTTCCAAAACAGCATCTTCTGTTTGTTGGATAGAGCGCGCTGTTGCAATCAACTGATCAGTCAAAGCAGAGCGATCTTCATCGAGCGCTGCAACGCTATCTTCCAGCTCTTTGCGGGTATTATTTGAAACAATCAACGCATCATTGATTTTGCGTAGCGTCGCTTCATGCTCAGCTCTTCGATTATTGGCAGCTTGCTTCTTCTTATCATAGGAAGGATCAAGCGGTGCCACCTCAAAAACGGGTGCTTTTTCTGGCTGAAGTAGAATTTCACCTTCTTGATTTTGCAACAAAGCATCCTGAGCAAAACCAATGGCAGATAGGCCAAGCAATGAGGCACAGCTAACACCAAGCAATAACGCCTGTGTTTGCCCCAAACCCATCTTCATTTGCCTAATGCGAAAAGACATCGTCAGCCTTCGAGAAATGATTTCCGACACTATAACCAAACATATGGGTTAACAGGTGTTTAATCCGCCACATATTTTAAAAAACTGACCACACAAAAAACCACATTATTAGGTGATTTTCCGCGGAAAGGCGCCGTTAAATCTTGTGATAGGGATGATTACCCATAATCGAAATGGCGCGATAAACTTGCTCGGCTGCCAACATCCGCACAATTTGGTGCGGCCATGTCATCGCACCAAAGGCAATGGTTCTTTGCGCCCGCTTGCGCACAGCGTCATCTAAACCATCCGCGCCGCCGATCACAAACACCACTTCCTTGGCGCCATCATCTCGAGCGCGGCCAATCAGGTCTGCAAAATCTGGGCTTGAAAGTGTTTTGCCGCGCTCATCCAGCGCAATAACAAAACTCGATGCATCAATGTTACTGAGAATTTCTTCGGCTTCTTGTCGTTTTCGATCAGGGCCGCGCTGCGCTTTAGATTCGCTATATTCTTTAACAGTGATGGGATGAATGCCCTGCTGTTTGCCGCCAGCGGAAGCGCGGTCAAAATAGCGGGCGAATAGTTCGCGTTCAGGGCCGTTTTTCAAACGACCCACAGCATGGAGGGACAATTTCATCAAACCCCTCCTCACTCTTTCCTTAAAACACCAAGCAAGTGCTTAAGCGTTAGCAATTACGGTTTCTTGGCCGCTGGATACAGACCACATTTTTTCAATGTTATAAAACTCACGAACTTCTGGACGGAAGATGTGAATGATAACATCGCCTGTATCCACCAGCACCCAATCACAATGGGGCAAGCCTTCAACAGCGGCAGAACCATATCCTGCTTCTTTGAGGTCACGGGTCAGCCGATCCGCAATCGCGCCGACATGACGGTGCGAGCGGCCGGACACGACAACCATAGCATCGCCGATGCTCGATTTTCCGGTGATGTCGATGGAGACAATCTCTTCGGCCTTTGCGTCTTCCAAAGAATTGATTACAGCAGCAAAAGCACTGGCCGTTGAAGCCGGAAGTTTGCTTGATATATCTGTTTGGGTCGCCATAGCAGCAGACCCCTCATCATGCGAGGTTTTCAGAACTCTTGTCCTTTCCTAAGACTACAAAGTGGTGAGGAAATTAAGCGTAACATTGATCTTATCGAACGGCATTCACCGTCGATAGTTTGAAGAATTTTGTTTTTCGTCTCTTCAAAAGAAAAGATCAAGTCCACTCCAGTGACTTTCATGCGATGATGTTAATTTACATCAGGTGATGAATGACTTACTCAACACAAAGCTATTGTGCGCTCTTTTTGTGAATTTTTCAAGACATCCATCTCATGCAAACTCATTATAAAACGGTAATTTTAGGTGCAGGCGCCGCTGGCATGATGGCAGCGATCCACGCAGGCGGTGATTGTTTGGTGGTAGACCATGCTAAATCACCGGGTGAAAAGATCAGAATTTCAGGTGGAGGCCGCTGCAATTTCACAAATATTCACGCGTCGCCTGCGAATTTCATTTCACAAAATAAGCATTTCGCCAAGTCAGCACTGAGCCGCTACACCGCTCAAGATTTCATCAAACTTGTTGAAGCACACAACATTGCCTATCACGAGAAGACATTGGGACAATTATTTTGCGATGAGAGTGCAAAAGACATCATCGCACTGCTCTTGAAGGAAATGACCAAAGCGGGCGCGAAGCTCTCTCTCCAAACCAGCCTAACTGAGTATCAAAAAACCGAAAGTGGCTTTGCTTTAACGCTCTCCAAGTCTGGCAAAGCAACACACGTTACCTGCGATCATTTTGTGGTCGCTTGCGGTGGCAAGTCGATACCCAAAATGGGTGCCACAGGTTTTGGCTATGAGATTGCCGAACAGTTTAGTCACTCAATCATCGAGACCCGCCCCGCCCTTGTGCCACTGACTTTTGCCCATGACATTTTAGCCATGACCCAAAAACTGGCAGGTCTCTCTCTCGATGTTTCTGTGAGGTGCGGGAAAGTTAGTTTTGACGAAGCGATGCTGTTCACTCATCGCGGATTATCTGGCCCGTCTATCCTACAGATATCCTCCTACTGGCGTGAAAAACTAGATATTTCACTCAATTTAAAAACAAAACTAGACGTATTCTCTTCATTAAAGGATGAAAGAGGAAAAAATGGAAAGCATACTTTATTTGCATTTTTAGCGAGTATAATGCCAAAGCGGCTTGCAGAAGAAATTCTCGCGCGGCTCTCACTGTCTGGGAATTTAGCCGATCAGTCGGACAAAAAGCTGCAACAGCTAGCCAATGCAATCAACAATTGGACGTTGCAGCCCATTGGCTCAGAAGGGTACCGCACAGCGGAGGTAACACTTGGCGGTGTCGATACGAAAGATTTAAATTCGCGCACTCTTGAATCCAAACATGTAAACGGGCTTTATTTCATTGGCGAAGTTGTCGACGTGACAGGATGGCTTGGTGGATATAATTTCCAATGGGCATGGTCATCTGGCTTTGCCGCAGGAACCGCCATCGCTTCACGATAAAAGGGGAAAGCCAAATGGACGCGAAGAAAACCGAAGCCATCGCTCGTAAACTTTTCAATGCCTGCCAAGCACGTGAGCGTTTTGTGCCTTTGCGCGGCGAGGACGAACCAGCAACGCTGGACGAAGCCTACGAAGTGCAAGACGCGCTTTACCGCATCATGCGAGCTGAAACCAAGCTTGATACATTCGGCGGCCACAAAATCGCGCTCACGTCCCCAGACATCCAAGCAATGTGTGGTGTAGACCAACCAGCGTATGGCGGAATTTTCGACGCTAATATTTTCCATACAGGCCATGAACCAATTGTCGCAGATTATATTCGTGTGGGCTTCGAGTTCGAAGTGGCGTTTGAGCTGGCAGAAGATGTGCCGCTTGATCAAGCCCCCTTCACCCGCGAAACCATCGCCCCTTTCGTGAAGGCTGCCATGCCAGCCCTTGAAATGATTGACGACCGTGACGCGGATTATGCCGACCTTGATGCCAAATCAATTTTGGCCGATCGCTGCTGGAATGGTGGCATTGTGCTGGGCAAGCCAGTTTATGACTGGCAATCGCTCGATATTGGCAATCTTAAGAGCCACGTTGAGTGGAACGATGAAACAGTGGATCACGGCAACACGGGCAATGCGCTTGGCCATCCCTTAGAAGGCCTTGCTTGGATTGCGAACCATTTGGCAAAACGCGGTGGTGCGATGACCAAAGGCCA
>JBDVXS010000149.1:0-15644 GCA_039964305.1 Hyphomicrobiales bacterium | reverse complement strand
AGCTTCTTGGTGTATAGTTAACTAAAGGCAGTTCGAAAATTGCTTGTATCGCTTTATTTCTCGTTAACCATAACGCCCTTAAGCGAGCGCGTTTACAATCAAATTTGTGCCTAGAAGCAAGAAGATGCCGAGAAGTATTTTGCGAAATTGTTCGGCTTGCAAAAACGATCTTGCCCATTCCCCAATCGCAAAACCTGCAAGGGTGGGGATGACCATCAATAGGGAATAAAGCAGCAATGACGGCGTGGTGAGGCCTGCGGTGATGTAACCGCCGAGCAAGGGAATTGAGCCTGACATCAGCAAGACCCCAACGGAGGCGACGAATTCTTCTTTCGATACACGCTTTGAAAGCAGATACATCACAACAGGGGGTGCCCATAAAGAGGTCATCCCGCCCATTATGCCAGCGGCGGCACCAAACCCTATTTGATAGGCTTTGTCGTGTTTTTTGGGAATTTGGAGTTTTTTCAAAAACACATTGGTTACAACAAAAAGCACGATCATGATGCCGACGGAAAGCGTTAGCACCTTTGTCGAGATAGTAGCTGCAAATTGTGAGGTGATGAAAATCAAAACGCACATCACCAAGCTAAACGGCCAAAGCTTCTTGAATGTTTCAATCGCCATGCCGCTGCGATAAATTTGCCATGTATTAGAAATCAGAATGGGCAAGAGCAAAAAGGCAATCGCTTGGCGTGGATCAGTGAACTGCGCCAATATGCCGATAACTGTGGTTGGCAGGCCAAGACCAACCAACCCTTTGACCGTGCCAGCAAACAAGAAGGCTAGCGATGCAACAATGAGCAGCGTTTCAAATGACATGGGGCGTCCTAATGTTGCGGCCTTTGATCAATAAAGAACGCGAACTAAGTAAAGCGTTAGGCTTGGGAACGCGATGAGAATGGCAACTCTGATAAAATCAGAAATCAAGAACGGCATAACGCCTTTAAAGCTCTCTACCATTGGTACGTCTTTAGCAAGCTTATTGATGACAAAAACATTGAGGCCAACAGGTGGCGTAATCAGCCCCACCTCCACAACAATCAGAGCAATTATGCCAAACCAAATCGCCGCTTCCTCAGGCCCAAGCCCAAAATCCAAAGCTTGAATGATGGGGAAGAAAATCGGGATTGTAAGCAAAATCATGGAAAGGGAATCCATGACGCAGCCTAAAATGAGATACATCAGTAAGATGAGCATCAGCACCAGCATCGGGGAATAACCGCTATCCCCAATCACCTGTGCGAGCGTTTGTGGCAACTGTGTCTGGGTCAAAAAAGCGTTGAAGATGTTGGCACCGAGCAAGATCATATAAATCATGCCTGTGGTCACGGCTGTGCCGGTCAGGCTCTCGGCCATTTCTTCTTTGTTGATACCGTTCCACCATGCAAGCAGCCCTGTACCGATAACGCCAAAGGTTGCAGCTTCTGTTGGTGTGAACACGCCCGCATAAATGCCGCCAATCACGACCACGAAAAGGATCGCCGCAGGTATGACACCTATTAGGGCGTCAATTTTCTCTTTAGCATCGGTTTTATCACCTGCAGGCCCTGCTTCAGGGTAAATGCGCACATAGATTGAAACGGTGATCATATAGCCAAGTGCCGCGATGAAACCTGGAATGAAGGCTGCTAAAAACATTTTCGCGACGTTTTGCTCGGTAATGATCGCGTAGATCACCAAGATCACCGAGGGCGGTATTAAAATACCAAGCGTGCCGCCCGCAGCAAGGGAACCAGTCGCGAGTGCGCCCGAATAATTAAATCGCTTCATCTCTGGCAGGGCAACTTTGCCCATGGTGGCAGCCGTTGCGAGCGAGGAGCCGCTGATCGCGCCAAACATCGCGCAACCACCAATAGAGGCGATAGAAAGCCCGCCGCGCCATGATCCGAAAAAGGCATTGGCTGCACGAAACAGTGCCTTTGAAATGCCAGCATGGGTCGCCAAATGGCCCATGAGGAGGAACATAGGAACGACAGAGAGCGAGTAAGATGAAAGCTGCGAATAGGGATTGCTTTTTAAAAAGCCTAGAAGAGGGGTGAGGCCTGCAACAGAGATGTAGCCAATAGAGCCGGAGACGAACATGGATACGGCGATAGGCACCCGCAAGAACATGAGGATAAGCATGCCGCTAATGCAGAGCGTGCCAATGAGTGGACCTGACATGACTATTCCTGCTCCGCTGCTAAATGCGGATCAACGCCATGTTTGCCTTTAAGCGACCGCCATGCTGTGACCAGTCCCGCTAAGGTGAGTAGACCAAGGCACGGTACAATGATGACAAAGGCTTTCCACGTATTGAATTGGAGAATCATGGTCTGATCGTTATAGCGCTGCAAATCCATGCCGCTGAGACCAACCCGCCATGTCATCAGCCCTGCCATGACGGTAAGAAGAATGCAGCCAATGGCATCAAGAATATTTTTGATTGCTTGCGGGGCTTTTAAGGTGAAGAGGTCGACAATCACATTGCCTTGTCTGAGCTGACAATAAGGTAAGAAACAAGCAACCGCGATGGCGCAGCCAATTTCGACGATTTCAAAGTCACCCGATACAGGTGAGTTAAACAGGTAGCGCCCCAACACGCTTACCACGGTGGTCAGCGCCAAGGCGATCAGCACAGCCGCGCCAGCCAAGGCCAGCATCCAGCATATTTTTTCGAGCGCACGGATCGCCATAGGCTCGTTTTCGAATGATTGTGTCTGCACTTTTCCGCCCGCTCAAATAAAAACCCGACCGCAGCATGATGTCCGCGATCGGGCCTAAGTTCAACTGATTCAACGCTTAGTTTGAATATTTATCTAAAAGCGCGTTTGCATCATCATACAAAGCTTGACCGTCATCACCGAGATCAGCAATCCATTTGTCGATGACGGGACGGGTTTTCTCTTTCATGATGGCAACTTCGCTGTCAGCCATTTGATGAATTGGGTTGCCTTTGTCGTTGACGACTTTCAGGCCTGTTGCCTCTGAATCATCCCAGATTTTACCTGTGCTTTTCGCAAGAGCGAGACCTGAGTTGTCATCGATAATTTTTTTCAAATCATCTGGCAAAGCATCATATTTAGCCTTGTTCATCGCAATCACGAATACAGCAGTATAGAGCCCACGTTCACCCGGTGTTTCCGTGTGATTTGGTGCGAGGTCTTGCACTTTGAGCGGGGGCACGATTTCCCAAGGGATCACAGCACCATCAACAACACCTTTTGACAAAGCTTCTGGCAAAGCAGGAACTGGCATGAAGACAGAGGCTGCCCCCATTGCTTCCATCGCTGTGCCGATACCACGGTTTGGCGCGCGCAATTTCATGCCGTCAAAGTCTGCAGCTGTTTTGATTTGCTTTTCACGAGTGTGGATTACGCCGCGAGCGTGTGTGTGGAACCAAAGTGGTTTCACATCTGCAAATTCTTCTTTTGCGTGTTTTTCATAATATTCTTGCAGCGCTTGCGATGTGGCTTCAGCATTTGAAACCATGAATGGCAGTTCGAATGCTGCGATGCGCGGATAACGACCGGCTGTATAACCTGGAAGTGTCCAAACCACATCAGCCACGCCGTCACGAACTTGGTCCATGAGCTGCGGCGGCTTGCCACCAAGCTGCATGCGCGGGAAAATGGTCATCTTAATGCGACCATCAGATTCTTTTTCAATCTTCTCAGCCCATGGAGCCAAAACTTTGGCGTGGGTGTTGTGCTTGTCTGATAGGAAGTGGTGAACTCGAAGGTTTACTTCTTGTGCTAAGGCACCAAAACTGGCCAACCCCAGCGCTGAGCCTACTAGGGCAGATAGCCCCAATCGTCTAAAATTGAACGTCATAAATGTCTCCTCCCAAAGAAATCTTATATCGTGGATTTGAGTCAAACACATTACGAATAATTCGGCAACTAGTTTATTTTGTAACTAATTGGGCGGGCGCTAATCTCTTAAGACGGCGACTTTGACAAGCGCAGTGCTTATCGGGAAAGCGCAACAATTTCCCGATTAGCGCGACCAAGCCGGTCTGCCATGAGCTGGATGATATAGGTATGAAAAATGCCAGCTTCGTTTGGATGTTCTTTTTTCAGTTTTTCGTAGTTCTGCACACTCAATCTGCACAAGGTGCAATCTTCTTTTGCCAAGGCTGTTGCAGACCTTTCCGCGCCCGTAAACAAAGCCATTTCGCCGACCACTGCACCCGCACGCATGGTGCGCACAGAGAGGCTGTCGCCATCACCAAGGTCGATGCTAATGTTCAAAGCGCCCTTTAATAAGAAGTAGAGTGCATCCCCTTCTTCACGTTGTTCAAACAGAGTGTTGCGTGCCTTCAGCTCAACAATCTCGCCAGAGTTAAGAATGAGTTTTGCCGTTGGTTCGTCTCTCAAAATGCTGGCTGTTATGCTTACAAGGTCGGTTTTTTCGTTGTCATCTTCGCGACCAAAACTCGCTAATCTTCGATCATCCATCCATTCAACACCACTATTGATGTCATCGAAAAAGGCCACAAGATCTCCAGCTTTTTTAAAGTCTTCAAGATTTTGAAGTTGTCTTGTGATTTTATAAGAGCTGCCCGTTATGAGGAGTGTAATGTTGGCGTTAGTGCAAAGCTGAGCAAGTTTTGAAAAGCTGTTTGCAGCAGATGTGTCGAGTGCGTCCACGGCTCGAAAGTCGATCAAGACATAGCGAAAGTTTTCCCGACCCGGCAATTTAAAGGTGTTTCGAACGTCATCGACAAATCGACTGGCTGAACCAAAGAACAGAAAACCTTGCAGAATGAAAATTTCACAAACACCTTTTTGATTATCTAAAAAGGCCTGTTCTTGAGGGTGGCGATCGACAGGGTTACTAAATTCCTCGGCCTTTAATTGAGATTTTACGATGCTCAATCGGCTATATTGATGGACGAATAAGAAGATCGCCATAACCACACCAACGACGATGCCTTCTAAGATTCCAAAATTAATGATGACGGCCAAAATAACCAACACAACGAGGTAATCGCCCAATGGAACCTTTTTACGTAGGTGCCAAACCCATGTAATCAAAAGGCTAAAGCCGCTAAAAAATAAGACGCTTCCCAAGACGAAATTTGGTATCCACGTAATAAGCGATGGGCCAACAGCAATGGCGGTGAAAACGGTAAGAATATAAGTCGCGACCATCATATACTTAGTGCCACCAAGCTTATGGGCAACGAGAACATCTGACACGCTCTGGAATGTAAGGGGGCTGCCAACCAAGCCGCCAATCACATTTGTTTTTCCAGCTGCGACGAGTTCTTTGTTTGGATCTAAGTCTCTGT
The DNA here is from genome assembly GCA_039964305.1 of Hyphomicrobiales bacterium. Classification (GTDB taxonomy): domain Bacteria; phylum Pseudomonadota; class Alphaproteobacteria; order Rhizobiales; family JACESI01; genus JACESI01. The sequence goes on along the minus strand of JBDVXS010000149.1, from coordinate 10,366 downwards.
TTAAGACAACTTCAATACCTGAGACATCAAGAAGCAACATGATGATACTGAGGAAAACCAGGGCAGAAATTGCCCCTGCTTGTTGGGCGATGGTTGTCCAGTCTACGAGGGCAAAATCTGATGGTACGATAGGCGGGAAAAATGCGGCATCGGCTGATGGGGTTGGTGGGAGCCAGTGCTGTGATGCGGCTTCACTCATTGTTGTATCGGTTAAGAACAAGACGGCATAAAAGATACCACCTGCAATAAGCATGGTGAGCGGCACCACAGACCAATGTTGCAGTTTTTTGTCCAATACATAAAGCAGCAAACCGATGATGATAACGGGCAGTAAAAGCGTTAGCGTCTCTATAGATGTGACATAGTCGAGCAATGTTTCTTCGCTATGGCCACCAAGCCCCACGTTCAAGCCACCAACGGCGAGTAAATAGGCAAGGCCTGCAAAAAATCCGCCCATGACAGGGTAGGGAATATAGCGCACCAAACCGCCAAGCTTTGCGCGACCAACCCCATACATAAGGGCACCCGTTGCAAGCGTAGAAACAAGGATGGTTATCATCACCGTGACGCCAATTGTTTTTACGTCTGCGCCACTCATGGCTGCAAAGATACTTGCACTCATCGCGGCAAAGATTGGAGCTTGGGCACTGCGTGGTCCGCCGATATTCGCTTTGTATTCGCTGAATAAGGGTAATGCTATCGCTGAAAAAAGAGTGGAAATGAGAAATATGCCAACACCAGCAGATAACTCACTGGAAAGCGGGCCGGAAAAAATTAGGGCAGCGATCGACAAGGCTGTCGCTATGTTGAGAATACCTAAGACCAACCCCGCCGTTAAATTAGGGGTAACCGTATAGAGCCAATCATTTTTTTGCTGCGGCGTTTGATCTTTGCTTGCCATGCTTGCTTTATTCCTGACGACTTAAAATATTCAGAGTAAAAATTTGAGTGTTTATAGGTCGCCATATTGAATTTTTTCCTGACCTAATCAAGTGCATAGTCGTGAAGCAAGGTAATGGGCGAAATCGTAATTTGGGCGCTCTAAGTGAGAAAGCGTGCCTGGCTTTGCCAAACCAGAGCTGAGACCTTGATAAACCCTCTCTGTGCAATGGCGATCTTCTGCATTGACCCGATCAAGTAGCTCTTTTGTTTCGGCCAATATTTTTTCAGCCTCTTTTCAGCTTTTGTGTCGCCTAAAAAATCAGGAGACATGCCGCCTGCGAAGGTGGTGTGTACTTGTCGGGTGGCTGTGTGTAACGTCAGCGCATCCAAGCCTTCCAAAAATCACATCTACGCCGATTGAAAGTTTCATATGAGCACCCTTTTTGAGGAAATTGATTATTGTCCGACCCCCATTGGGCCCATCAGTCTGCGTCGCAGGCGGGTTTTGTCTTTAGATCAAGATGTCTATGAGGTGATTTTAGGTGACGAGCACCTTATGTCGAGCTTGTTCACGGCGTCAGAGATTGCGCTTTCAAAACTTGGTTTAGCCGCTTTGGAAGGCTCGGCGCTTGATGTGGTGGTCGGTGGTCTTGGCATGGGGTACACCGCCGCCGCTGCCTTGGAAGATGAGCGGGTGGCTTCTCTTCAAATTATCGAATTTTTAGAACCAATCATCGAATGGCATCGTGATAACCTTATGCCACTCGACCCACCTTTATCAGCAGATGGTCGCTGTTCGATCCGCCAAGGTGACTTCTTTGAACTTGTTCGGACCGAAAGTGGTTTCGATGCTAATCAGCCAAAACGCAAGTACGATGCAATTCTGGTTGATATAGATCACACGCCAGATTGGTTGCTGGATGAACGCAGCCAGAGCTTTTATCATGTTGAAGGTTTGCGCGAGATCGCAGGGCATTTAAAACCGGGCGGTGTTTTCGGTTTATGGTCAGACACGACAGAGGACAAAAACTTCACAGATCGATTGGCGCAAGTTTTTGATAAAAATTGGGTGGAGCCAGTTACCTTCCCAAACCCCTATTTAGGCGACACTTTTACCCAATGTGTCTACTTGGCGTGTAAAAAATAACTAGATTTAAGTTATTGATTGAAATTACCTTATGCTAGGTTAATTTGGAAAAAATCAGCCTATTTACGGCGTAAATGACTAATTTTTGATCAGAAAATAATAGTTTGAGCTATTTGTCCGGCAGAAACGGAACTTGCATCACAAATTTCGAATTGGTAGGGTCCGCCCAGACCAGCACCAATAGGTTCTGGCGGGAGGGCGTATTTGCGTAGTGCCAATTAGTAATCTTAGGAGCTGATCACAGCAGCCTGAGCTTCTAGTTTTGGTGTTTACCTACACAGGCACGCTCTTGAATATTAAATAACTCTACGTGTCATTTCGATAACGTCGGGTATTTGGAGGGAATTATATGGAACGCCGCAACTTTCTAAAAGGCGCCGCTCTTGCAGCTGGTGCTACAACACTTGCAGCTCCTGCAATCGCGCAGAGCTCAAAAGACATGGTTATCGTGTCTACATGGCCACGGGACTTCCCAGGTCTGGGTATCTCAGCGCAGCGCTTTGCCGCTCGTGTTGCTGAGCTAACTGAAGGTTCAATCAACGTACAATACTTCGCTGCTGGCGAACGTGTTGGTGCGTTTGACTCGTTTGATGAAGTTGCTTCAGGCAACTCACAAGCATACATCGCTGCTGACTACTACTGGAAAGGTAAGCACCCAGGTTGGGCTCCTTTCACAGCTGTACCATTCGGTCTTACATACACTGAAATGGATGCGTGGATTAAATACGCAGGCGGTCAACAGCTTTGGGACAAGATTGCTGGTGAATTCGGCTTGAAAAACTTCGCTTGTGGTAACACTGGTTGCCAAATGGGTGGTTGGTTCAACAAAGAGATCGAATCTGCAGACGACCTTAAAGGTCTTAAAATGCGTATTCCTGGTCTTGGCGGCGACGTTATGGCGAAATTGGGTGCTTCACCTGTTTCATTGCCAGGCGGCCAAATCTTTGAAAACCTTGTATCTGGTGCAATTGACGCGACAGAGTGGGTTGGTCCTTACAATGACTTCTTCATGAAGTTCTACGAAGCGGCTAAATACTACTACTGGCCAGGTATGCACGAGCCAGGCTCACAGCTTGCACTCGGCATCAACGGCGCATGGTGGGGCACTCTTACAAAAACAGAGCAAGCCATCATCGAAGCTGCATCAAATGAAGAGAATGGCCGTCAAATGGCTGAAACCAATGCAAATAATGGTTCATTCTTGACTAAACTTCAAACTGAACACGGTGTTCAGCTGCGTGAATTCAACGATGACGTTTATGACTCATTCGGTGAAGCTGCTGCTGAAGTTCTTGAAGAAGCGCGCGATCACAGCCCGCTTGCAAAAGAAATCTACGACAGCTTTATCGCTGCTCGTAAAGATATCGGTTCATGGACTGCTATTGCGGATGCTGCGTTTGTTCAAAAACGTAACCGCGTTTTGGGTCTCTAAGGTCCAGCTATTGGACTATTAGTCGAAAAATAGAGTACGGGATGGCGTGATGCCGTCCCGTACTTATCTTTATAAGTTTGTAATCGTAATGATTAGTTTTTGGGAGGGCTAGCATGGCTGCTGAAGGCAATGCTTCCACTATGGATGGAGCAGCAGAAACATTGGTAGAGGCTGCGCCCGCCGTTTCTGTTCGGATCATTGGCTGGACTATGTTGAGCTTAATGGCCGCTTTTTTAATAAATGTCGTATTGACGTTTTGGGGAGGCTGGCCTGGTATCGGACAATTGTTCGGTTGGCTCTCAAATGGTGATGGGTCAACAACCCAATCGGCTATTCAATTCGCACTTTATTTTATCTCAATCGCCGTTGCTATCGCCTTGGTTATGAAAACCAAGTCACGCACTCTGCGCGATGATGAGAAACTTACCAACGAAATTTGTGCCTATGTCATTCGAGCGTGCTTCTGGATAGTGCTGCTTGTCGGTATGGTGGATATGGTCATCTCATTCCTTCGTGTTGAAGGATTGTTGGAAGGCATCGTCGGATCTGACTTGGCTGGCGATTTGGGTCGGTCTCAGTATCGCGGCCTTTTTGTTCATACCCCGCTTGTGGTGCTTGGCATCATTTTGGGCAAGATGACCCGCACATTAGGCTTCCATTGGCTTGCCCTTTTGGTTGTGGGTGCAGAACTCTTGATCGTGTTCTCCCGCTTCGTGTTTTCTTACGAGCAAGCCTTCATGGCCGACCTCGTGCGTTTTTGGTATGGCGCTTTGTTCTTGTTCGCCTCTGCCTACACGCTTCTTGATGACGGCCATGTGCGTGTTGATCTGCTCTATGCAGGCTTCCGCCACAAGACCAAAGGCAAGATCAACCGCTGGGGCGCTGTGTTCCTCGGCATTCCTCTTTGCTGGACAATCTTGTTCATGGGCATGTGGTCAAAGTCTGCGATCATTGTCAGCCCTATCTTAGTATTTGAAGTGACACAGGCCGGTTTCGGTCTCTATATCAAATACTTCATGGCAGGGTTCTTGGGCATTTTCGCTGTGTCGATGATGATCCAATTTGTCAGTCAGTTCTTCGGCGCCACTGCGGATACCCGCGGTGAAGCTGGTGGTCGGGTAACCGGCCACGAAGTCATGTAATTTAGTTTGAATACGTTTTAAGGCGTCTCCTGTTATGGAACTTTTATTCCTCCTCCTCTTGGTTGTTTTAATGGCATATGCGCTGGGTTCTGGTTACCCAGTTGCCTTTGCATTGCCAGGCTCCGCAATCTTAACAATCGGCCTCGCGGCGCTTAGCGGCTACATATTTGCGGGCGATGCTGATGCATTCTTTGCACAAGACGGCCCCGTGCAGTGGCTCAGCGCTGGTGTTACTAATCTTCGAGGGGTCTATTGGGAACCCGAACGAGATACACTGATTGCGATCCCGCTGTTTATCTTTATGGGCATTATGCTCCAGCGTTCTAAGATTGCTGAAGATTTGCTTGTAACAATGGCCCAGTTGTTTGGTCCGGTTCCAGGTGGCCTTGGTATTTCGGTTGTTCTCGTGGGTGCACTGCTTGCGGCGACCACAGGTATTGTGGGTGCGACAGTGGTTGCGATGGGCTTGATCTCATTGCCTGCCATGTTGAAGCAGAACTATTCGAAGTCGTTGGCGACAGGTACAATTGCTGCCTCTGGTACACTTGGACAAATCATTCCGCCTTCTATCGTATTGATCATTCTTGCTGACCAATTGGCCAGTGCCGTTGACCAAGCAGATGCCTCACGTAAGGCGCTTTATAAAGCGTCTACGGGCGAGCTAACCATGCCATCAGAGTTTGGTGTTATCTCAACATCAGCAGGTGACATGTTCCTTGGTGCTTTGGTGCCGGGCCTCGTTCTTGTTGGTCTCTATGTGCTTTACATCTTAGGCTTTGCACTACTTCGTCCAAGCCAAGCACCAGCTGTTGCTTATGAGGGCAAATATGACCGCAAATTTGCTGGTCGTGTGATGCTTATCTTGATCCCACCCCTCACACTTATCTTCCTTGTTCTTGGCTCAATCATTGGCGGCATCGCGACTGTGAACCAAGCCGGTGCGATTGGTGCTGCTGGTGCGCTTGTGATGGCAGGTTATCGTCTTTACCCAGATCGTAAATCGACGTTTTATCCTGCAATTCTCGCTCTCATTTCAATTATCGGACTAACTTTCGTTCTTTCAATTTTCACGGTGAATGCGAAAAGCGTCAACACAGCGTCTGACCAATTGGGTTTAATCCTTGCTACTGTGTTTGTCTTCCTCATGGTGATTTCACTTGTGTGGAGTGGTTGGCGCACGCTCAAAATTGAAAACACAATGCGTGAAGTCATGCTGGATACAGCTAAAACCACGTCATTGGTGTTTATCATCCTGCTGGGTGCAGCCATGCTAACTGCCGCCTTCCGCGCCTTTGGTGGCGAGGAATTGGTCAAGCATTTCCTTGAAGGTCTGCCAGGTGGTTTCTGGAGTAAGTTCATCATCGTTATGTTGGTGATCTTCGTCCTCGGCTTCTTCCTCGACTTCATCGAGATTGCCGTTGTGGTGGTTCCAATCGTAACGCCGATTTTGCTTGCTGACCCGTCAGCAAACGTGACGGCTGTTTGGCTTGGTGTGATGATTGGCCTTAACATCCAAACATCGTTCCTAACCCCGCCATTTGGTTTCGCGCTCTTTTATCTCAGAGGCGTTGCACCGAAGGTTGTTAAAACGCTCGATATGTATAAAGGCGTGGTCTTCTTTATCGGGCTACAGCTTTTGGCGCTCGTGATTGTTGGTCTCAATCCGTCCTTGGTGAACTACCTACCGAACCGTTCATCACTCACGTCGGATACAGCTCCACCACCGCTTAATCCAGCGCTTCAATATTGCATGGAACAATATGTCCATGAGCAATTTCAAGCGAATGGCAAGACACTTCATGCGTCAATCACAACCGTTCAAGGTGCTGACCTTTCGTATCTTCCAAAGAAACTCCGCAAGGAATTGGAAGAAGCATTTGAAGTGGCTCATGGTACTTTTGGTAAGATGGATGACATCGTTTCAGCCGAATCTAAGGTGAAAGCAGAAGCAGACGGCTTCCGCCCGATCCACTCTTTGGTTCGTGGTATCGAACGTGACATTCGTGTTCTTGATGTTGAGATCAAACAATCTCAGCAAAACCTTCAGCGTGCCCGTGGCAACGACACTGTGATCAAAGCAGAAGAAGCCAATATTGCCCGTCTACAAGGTGAAGTGGATGAGTTGAAAAAGCTTATTCCAGCTGAGTGGGACGGTGCGCAAAAAGCCTATGGTGAACTCACCAAGGCGGAGCGCACAGCACGGTCTCAATATCGTCGCTCTGTCGATAATGCGATTAAGCCGGTTCAAGAAGCGATTGTTGAGTTTAACGGGACGCAGGCCTTCCTCGATGCAAAAGCAAGCATGGATAAACTTGTGGCCGACCTTTCTGGTACTGAAAATGATGCTGCTATTGACCTGATCAAGGCTCAAGAGCAGTCGTTGAAAGCGATTGAAGGAACAGGCGATATCCGCAAGCTTCTTGCCAAAGGCCGTCGTGCCATGAAGGGCAAGAAAGCGGACCGCGAGAAGGGGGATGCTTTCATTACCGAAGCAACAGAAACCTTCGCGAGCGAACTCGTTTGGCGCGGAAAAGCTGCAAGCGATCTATTGCCAGCGCTTAAAACTTATGAAGCATCAATCGCCAATACGATTGGTCTTCGCCAGCAATCAAGACTACCACGCGAACAAGCGCTTTATGTTGCGTCTTGTAGTGCAGGTCACAGAGATATTGGTTTGAACTTCTAGGGTTCAACTAAAACCAAAATCCTAAATTAGGCGGGGCAATTGCTCCGCCTTTTTTGTTTGTTGTAATAAAATCTTGCATCACAGGTTGGCGCTCCCCTAGTGTGTGGGCTGATAATCTCGACGGTGACATCAGGGGGCCTAATTGAGCCAAAAACATATCGTAATTGTTGGTGCAGGTATCGTTGGTATTTCAACCGCTATCTGGCTGCAACGGGCTGGTCACCGTGTGACGGTGATTGACCGCGAGGGGCCTGCGGCTGGCACGTCATACGGCAATGCAGGCATTCTTGCGGCAATTGCGATCGTGCCCGTTTCTGTTCCTGGAATTTGGAAGAAAGCGCCAGCCATGCTGCTTGATCCAAAGCAGCCCCTATTCATCCGCTTTTCTCACTTGCCTAAAATGGTGTCCTATCTCTGGAGCTTTTTGAAAAACAGCAAGAACGAGCGTGTTGATCATATTGCGACCGCTTTGACATCAATGATCCAAGATAGTGTTGAGCAACATCAATCATTGGCCCGTGGGACGGGTGCAGAGCGCTTCATTCAAGCTGGTTCCTATGTGTTTGGATATGACACGAAGCAGTCTTATGAGAAGGATGCTTATGCTTGGCAGATCAGACGCGAGCAGGGCTATGAGTTTATCGAGATGGGCCCGCAAGAAATTGCAGCCTACGACCCAGCCTTAGCAGGTCGGTTTGGATTTGCTGTGCAATGTCTCAACCATGGGCACATAACCGACCCTGGCGCTTATGTTAAAGCGCTTGCTGATCATATGGTTGCAGAAGGCGGCACGTTACAAATTGCTGAAGTGCAGGATGTTGAGTGTGAAAATGGAGTAGCCCGTCGCCTTATTACCTCCAGTGGGACCGTTGAGGCGGACCATGTGGTTGTGGCAAGCGGTGTATGGGCTGGACCGCTTGCTAAGAAGCTCGGCGTTAAAGTGTCCTTGCAAGCAGAGCGCGGCTACCATGTTGAATTCGTGAACCCTTCCATAACGCTGAAAGGCGCGACTATGGTGGCAAGTGCGAAATTCGCCATGACCCCGATGGAGGGGCGGCTTCGCTGTGCTGGCATTGTTGAATATGCAGGCATTGATGATGCGCCAAGCAAGGTGCCGATTGATCTTCTCATGGCGGAGACAAAACGCATTATGCCAGAGCTTACCTATGACAGCATCGATACTTGGATGGGACGTCGTCCTTCAACGGTCGATTCTCTTCCGCTCATTGGTCGGGTTGAACAAGTGTCGAATGTGTGGACAGGGTTTGGGCACCAACACATCGGGCTAACCGCCGGCCCAAAAACAGGGCGGTGGCTGGCTGACATGATTTCAGGCAAAACGCCTAACATTGATCTGTCGGCTTTCGACGCCAATCGATTTAGTTAAGCCGCTTAAAGTAACAATATCCCGACTCCTTTTGAGAGCCGGGATACGGGAGAAAAACTCCATTCTTACAGTATTATTCCCTGCTTAAATAAGCAGACAGTACCCCCCAAAAAGAGTGGCAACCGAAATCGAAACGCCAATTGCTTGGTTTATTTCCTCCTCCGATAAACTTGATATAAGTCATGTATGTGCATCAAGGTGTGTCATTGTGCACATTGTGGTTTTGTCGTGAAAATGATTTAGCTTGAGCAACTTTTGGTAACGTGAGAGTCTCTAACATAAACCTACGAGATTAAACATTAGGAAGCGGAATGACCTACCAACCAGCGACCCATGACGGCGAAAATGAAACGCTTCATGCACCAATCAGTGCCGATGGTTACGCTGAAAAGGCGCGTGAGTATCTTATACCAGCTCGTCAGGGCCGAGCTGTTAAACTTCGCCAAGGTGATTTGCTAGAGATCGCAAACCCACAAGGCAACCAAGTTTGCGACTTCTTTGCCCTGACCCTTGAAAGTCCGTCTGAGTTTTTAGGTATGGAACAATGCCGCACGGCGCTTGGGCGCGTTTATGTGAGGCAGGGCGACGTTCTTGTAACCAATCGCAGGAAGCCATTAATTGAGATTATCAAAGATACCTCCCCGGGGGTGCACGACATTCTGATTGCCTGCTGCGATCTGCCCCGTTACCGCGATCTTGGCGTAACGGATTATCACGACAATTGCGCTGACAATTTTCGCATGGCTCTTGCAGCAATTGGCATTACACCAACCCATGTGCCAAGCCCGTTTAATATCTGGATGAACATTCCCGTAAAAGAGGATGGAGCCTATTCATGGGAGGCGCCCGTTTCAAAGGCAGGTGACACAATTACCCTCAAAGCCCTTGCCGATTGCGTGGCCATCATGTCCGCCTGTCCGCAAGATATAACGCCTGTGAATGGCGTTGGTGTTGAGCCTAGTGAATTGCGTTTTCGGCTGTTGCAAAGTTGGACGCCAAAGGACGGGTAAGGCGCTTACCCTCATGGCAATTTTCTACTTATTAGGACTGCTGCCAAACCATTTTTTGAGCCATGTTTGAATGGTGCTAAGCATACCGCTGCCTGTTGCCTCTACTTCTGCACGGGCGGCGGCGGCGCTGTCTGATACATCATCCACCATCTCATCAATATCCTCCAACACTGGGTCAATGCGTTTTGCTTTAAAACGCAGGATTGTGCGGATGATGAAGAAGAGGATGACCGCCAAAATGAGGAAGAAAATAATGTTGAACCAAGGGATCAAAAAGGAGTCTGGCCCGTCAACTTTCTTCACACTTATTGCGTTTGGATAGATTGAGAAGACAGGAAAGCGCCAACCATAATGTTTAACGGCAACCCAGCGCTTTTCCTGCTTTGCAAGTGATTGCGCTTCGGCTGTTAAGTTGCCGCTATCAAATTTGAAATAAGGCGGCCAGCTCCATTCAGTATCTTCATTGCGATAAACATAAGGGTCACCATTGGGTAGTTCCGCATTGACGAAGCGAACATCACGTGTGGGCGTGCTTGTCGATTGTCCAGCATCAACGGAGGCCCAGAAAATACGAGTCCAACTGTCGCCAACATCCACCCTTTTTACTTCGGTCCCAACAATATGCACGATATCGCGTTGTGGCAGGGTGTAATGCAGGAAGGTGATGACGATAACGGCTA
>JBDVXS010000148.1:0-13742 GCA_039964305.1 Hyphomicrobiales bacterium | reverse complement strand
CCGCTGATATATTTGTCCAATTTTTATTAAGGTTTGTTGGGTTTGCTTCGCGGCTATCGTCAGCCAAATTCAGCACTTCGCCGACATTGTCGATGATAAAGCCGTAAGATTCGCCACGATACTCAATACCCACAGCCATTTTCATTGCGTCTTTGTCACGATCTTCCAACCCAAGAAGACGGCGCATATCAATCGCAGTCACGATACGACCACGTAGATTAAGCACACCCGCAATCTCGTTTTCAGAACGCGGTACACGTGTAATACTCTCAGGCATGAAAACATCATGCACTTTACCAATGGGCAGACCAAAAAGCTGGCCTCCGATCACAACGGTTACATATTGCGTTGTGTTTGAGTCGAGTTCTTGCTCGTTCATGCCGCCAACTCCAGCTCGCTAGAAAGTTCTTTAAGGGATGCAATCAAACCAGGACGGTCAAACTTCGCAACAAAGTCATCAAACTGACTTTCACGGCACCGCTCTACCAACGACGGTGTACACACCGACGAGATTGCAAGAAGTGCTGGACATCCATAGCTCGGTTTATCGTGAATTATTTTAGCCAGATCAAAGCCATTCGATCCGCCCATTTCTACGTCAGCAACAACCACATCAAAGACGTGCGCCTCGTTCAAAATTTCTTTCGCAACTTGAACACTTGAAGCTGTTGTAACGCGGTAGCCTGCTGCCTGCATGATTGGCGTCAGCATGTTTCTGAAGAATTCAGATTCTTCAACAAACAAAAGCTTACGAACGCGCTTGTCATCAGACGTATCAGAACGAGAGAACCAATCATCAAATGCCAATGGCAAGTAATGGCCAATGTCCAAGATTTCAGTTGCCTTGCCCTTGATAACGGCAGAGCCAACAAGACCAGCTGCTTCAGACGTCACTTCAATATCAAGTTGGTCCTCAACAATGTCGACAATCTCATCAACGACGAGACCCATAGAACGACCCGCATCTGAGAACACCAGCATAGGCTGTGATCCCTCTTCGCGGCGCTGCATTCCATCATCCACATAAACCAATGGCATCAACGTCCCACGATACTGCACTAGATCGCGACCATTTGAATTTTCAATTTCAGTAACATTGACCTCTTCAAGGCGCGTTACCAGCGACAGTGGAACAGCTTTTGGTGTTTTTGAACCAGCGTGGAAAAGCAACATTGAAGTTGTCTGATTTTCGTTGCTTGAAACAACCTGCTCTTGTTCGCTTTTGCGATTAGCCTCTTCGACCACACCCGTACTTACGCCTTCGGCAACACCGTTCGGGTCAACGATCATGATAACGCTACCATCACCCAAAATCGTATTACCAGAGAACATGTTGACGGTTCTCAGTACTGTCGACATTGGTTTGACGACGATTTCTTCTGTGTGGAACACGCCATCGACAACAACGCCGAATGTTTGTGAACCCACCTGCATCACGACGATGAAGCCGCCATCATCAGTAATTTCCTGTTCGTTGTTCTCTTCGCCTTCAGCGGTAATACCGAGCAAACGCCCCATATGCACCAATGGCAGAAGCTTATTGCGTAAGCGTAGAACAGGTGTTTCTTTAATGCGTTCAATATGATGTTCGCTATTACTCTCAGCTTGCACCAGCTCAACCACAGACAATTGTGGGATAGCAAAGCGATCGCCTGCGGCTTCCACGATGAGAGCTGAAACAATGGCCAATGTGAGTGGAATTTTAATGGTAAAGGTCGAACCTTTGCCAGTAATTGATTTCACATCAATGGTGCCGCCAATGGTCTCGATATTGTTACGAACAACATCCATACCAACGCCGCGCCCAGAAACACTGGTCACTTCTTCAGCTGTCGATAGGCCAGCATTGAAGATATATTTTTGAATTTGGCTTTCTGCCATGCTTGCGATTTCACTTTCGCTCGCAAGGCCACTGGAAACCACCTTCTCTTTGATCCGAGTAAGGTTCAAACCACGCCCATCATCGGCGATATCAATAATGATATGACCACCTTCGTGATAAGCAGAAAGTTCGATCACGCCTTTTTCCGGCTTACCGGATTTACGGCGCTCATCTGGCGTTTCCAAACCATGATCTGCAGAGTTGCGAACCATGTGGGTCAGAGGATCCTTGATCATATCAAGAACTTGTCTGTCCAATTCAGTTTCTGCACCAAGCATGCGCAGATCAATGTCTTTTTCCAGTTCGTTAGCCAAATCGCGAACAATACGTGGAAGTTTTTGCCATGCATTGCCAATCGGCTGCATCCGCGTTTTCATCACGCCTTCTTGCAATTCGCCTGTAACATTTGAAAGGCGTTGAAGGGGAACCTTAAATTCGGAATCCTCATGGCGACGAACAATTTCCAAAAGCTGATTACGAGTCAAAACCAGTTCTGACACCATCGTCATCAGGTTTTCCAGCGTATCAACATTCACCCGTAGGGATTGCTGCGTAACCGTTTTAGTTGCTGTTTCAGCTTTATCACTGGCTGCTTTTTTAACAGCAACAGGCTTTGCAGCTTCTTCGCTGACAACCGGCTCTTCAACTTCCGTTTCCATAAACGCACGTTCAAGCTCATCAAGCGAAACTTCACCAGGGCGCAAATCACGCTCAAGTTCTTGCACCACGAGAGGGTCATCTTCTACTTCAACTGAAGGTTCATCCTCGCTCTTGTTTGCCTTTTTCTCAGCATCGGCTGCTGCGGCTGCGATTTCATCAGCCATCGAAATTTCGTTCAAAGCGTCGATTAGGTCGCTGTCTTTGCCTTCAGGCTCTGTGCCGTCTGATTCTTCAAGGCCAACGAGAATTTCTTTCAACCGGTCAATCGATTGCAAGATGAAGGAAACGCCGTCTTCCGTAACCGCCTTACCATCTCGATATTTACCCATGAGGGTCTCAGCCGCGTGGGCGAGTGCTTCCAATCGAGGCAAGCCTAAGAAACCGCAGGTGCCTTTGATCGTGTGCACCAATCGAAAAATGTTATCGAGTATCTTTTCGTTGTTAGGTTCTTGTTCAAACCGAACAAGTTCCAAGTCAACGACATCGAGACTTTCAGAAGTCTCCGTTAGAAATTCTTGAAGTAAGTCATCCATCACTAACGCCACCAATATTTACCTGCCCGGAAACCGAGCAATTCTGATTAGCGTTGATTTTCCGACTAAAGCGTTAACATAGACTGAAACTTAAGGTAAAAAATGTATGGATAGCCAACTTAACTTATTTTTTATTCAATTTACCTCTGAATACCGTCAAAAAAGGCTGAATGATCGTCATCCAGCTGTCAAAATCACGTCGTCACCGTCATTAACAATGTCGATGCGAATATCGCAGAGTTTCGCAAGCAGCCAGCAATAGTAAGGCTGAACATTATGTGCATCAACTTTGCCATCCTCAAATTCGCCTTTTGCGATTTTCGCGGCCTCTTCTGGCACTCTGGCTTTCAGGCCTGAGCAAACGAGTTTGAAGCTTGGTTTTTCGGCAGACTGATCTTGTGAGATGGTGATTTTTCCACCCTGCGGAACACAGTGCAACGCCAGCATGACAAGATTAAGCGTCAGTTTTACTTGGTTTTTTGGCAACAATTGGCGTGTAATCGTCCACTCCAAATCTGGCTTTTCAGATACAACATAGCCTTGCGCAACTTCTTCAGCGTCACCCGTGTCTATTTCCGCACCAGCAGAACCCGCAGCCCCAAAAGCAATGCGGGCAAACTTCAATTTAGCTGAAGCTTGCGTTGCGCTCCTGCGCACAAGGTCCATCGCCATGTCGCGCATGGAACCATCAATATCCTCGTCCATCAATTCAAGCCCGTTGGTGATTGCACCAACTGGAGAAATAATATCATGGCAAACTTTACTGCACAGTAGTGCACCAAGATCGCTTGCAGAAAGTTCTGTTATTTTATCGCTCACACTTTTCTCCAAAGGGCATTCAAAGGCCCATATCAGCATTTATATTGTTAAGGTCCGATGCGCCACATCGTTAAATCGCCGCAAATTTTTTAACGCACAAGTTGAGGGCTTAGATTTTTCCACTCAAGTCGTCCACCGTCTACATAACTCGTCGGGTTTTCAGCCCATTTGTTTCTCGCACTCACAGAGTGAAAGAAAAATAATTGATTCTCATAAAGAGCCCAAATCTTAGGGTTACCATCTGCCAACAAACCTGACGCGACGGCAAAAGCACCGTATCCATTAAACTGCGGCAAGAAGGCATGAGGCGCTTCAAGAAAACGGTCAGCATTGGCAGTATTGATAAAATGCCAATAGTTTCCGTCCCATTCCACTTCAAAACTATCCAATCCAACAATTGCTTGTTGTTCCGTAAAATACGAAACAACATCATATCCATGCATCGCAATACCCGTAGATGGGTTAATCACGTAAATATCTGATGTTGTGGCAACAGAGTTTCGCGGATTTACCGCAACGACCAATAGAACGGCCACAAATATGCCCAGAACAAACTTAATGATAGATCGCATGTAGGTTAGACTCTATAAATGATTCGCTTAAGGCTCAATCATAGCCTGAGTTTTTAGACAAACCGTTAAACTGCAACTTATTTGCAGTTAGACCTTAGATAGAGATGATTTAGGAGGGCGTTTGATGAAATTATTGAATGCAAAATCAATGGTCAAACAAAATGCCCGTCGCGTGCTAAAAGCAACGCTGGCATCCGCTTTTTTAGCAACGACTCTGATTGGCTCAATTATAGTAGGGCCTAGTCAAGCACACGCACAAGCAGCGCAGATTAACACCAACGACACCTTTAGTGTTCAAGAAGTGGTCAACACTGGCCATCGCTTTTTTGGTGGAGTTTCAGGCGGCCTTGCAAGCGTTGTTGAAAAAGCTTTTTCTAAATTTGGCCTACCGAATGGCTATATTCTTGGCGAACAAGCCGCTGGCGCCTTTGTTGGCGGGCTTCAATATGGTGAAGGCGCCCTACACACCAAAGCAGCAGGCCAATATAAAGCTTATTGGCAAGGCCCAACCCTTGGTTGGGACTTTGGCGGGGCGGGCACCAGAACAATGATGCTTGTTTATAATCTGCCAACAATTGAAGCGCTTTATAAGCGTTTCCCTGGTGTTAGCGGCTCTGCTGTGGTTATCGGTGGCATCGAAATGTCGGTGCGCAAGCGTGGTGGCATTATCGTTGTTCCAATCAGAAGTGGCGTTGGCGCACGGTTGGGCGTTAACGTTGGTTATCTAAAGTTCACCACACACCCCACTATTAACCCGTTTTAGTCTCGAAAATTGCAGCATTCCGTGTATAAAGGCGATAGTTTTTGGAGTTTAGCCTGAATTGATACAGATAGCCCTATACGTTTCCGCGGGTTTTTTGGCAGCCACGCTTATCGCATTATTGTTGCTTCCTTTTTTGACGGGAAGGGCTGCGAGTTCGGCTGTTCGTAAACTCAGAGCGAAACTTCCCTTTTCAACCGCTGAAATGTCGGCGGAGAAAGATCAGCTCAAAGCTGAATTTGCAATTGCCCTGCGTAAAGTCGAAATTGATCTAGCCAAGCAATCAGAAAAATTAGCCGGTCAAAACATTGAGCTTAGAAAGCTCACTGAGAAACTGAATGGCGCTTCTAAAGTTGGTAAAGCGAGCAAATTGGCCCTGGAAGAAATTCGCGCAAAGGAACACGACCTCAATGAGCGTCTGCGCCAACGTGATGCGCAATATGCAGGTCTCGAGCAACGCTCCAGACAAATGCTGCGCGAAAACCGCGAATTAAAGCTCGAACTTAAAAAAGAAGGCAAAGACATCAAGGCGATTTTGGCTGGTCGTTCAGCAAAACCGACAACCCAAAAGCCATCAACAAGCAAGTCGGGCCTTCCAATTGCTGATGTTGCTCTTGCCAAAGAAGAGGGCGAGCTTTCCGTCCAACATTTGCGCGTAGCGTTGAGTGAAGCCCGGCTTGAAAATCAAGTTGCAGAGCGTCAAATCAAAACGTTGAAAGAAAAGCTAGCAACGGGCAAAGGCAACGCTACTGATACCAAAACACAACTCCCCAAAGCAGCTATTCCTGTCAATCTGGGCGGAACTGAAGACGCAACCAATGAGCCTGCTCAAGCTTCTAACAACTCAGGTCAATATCCTGATGTGCAGGAACAAATTTTAGATCTTGCCGCCAGCCTAACAGCAATTACGGCTTTGTTGGAAGACGACAATCCGAAGGTCAGCAAAATTTTGAGCAAAACGAAAGCTGACCCAGAAGGCGCACTCGGTGCCCGCATCAAAGCACTTTTGGATGCTGGCGGAAGTCAAAAACCAACAGCAACGAAAAAGCCCTCATCTGCGTTAAAGGGTCAAACTCGAACACCTTCAAGTGCTACAAAACCAGTAGAACCGCCAAAACCTTCTGAGAAAATTATACAGAAACAAAAGACTGCGGCGACGAAAAGCGCTGAAATGCCTTCGGTAAAAGGTATGGAACTGGCCAAAGATGTTCGCCCACAAACGGCAGCAAATCGAATTAGTTCTACGGCTCGCAAGAAAGCTCAGCCAACCGCTAGCGCCAAAGCGAAAGCAAAAAGCTCGACCAGTCGTGACACGCCAGCGAAGAAAACCGAAAAAGCTTAAAGCGCTTATTTCGCGGGCAATTCCATAACACTATAAACTTGCCAAGTTGGAACGTGGATCAAAACCACCCCACCGCCCTGAGCATCGTCATAGCTGACGGCAAGGTTTTCCCCTGACAAAGACGTATCAATAATCTTCGCGCCATCGGGTAACGGATAACGTGCACGGCGCACATCAGCGTCGGTCACGACCGCTGGCACCTGATAGACTGCTGCTTCTTGTTCCGCACTTTGGTTGATCTTATAAATGATCGCAGCAACAACAGCACCAAGACCAAGCACCATCACAAGCGTCGAACGCAACATTAAACGTTTCAGTTTCACTTGCACATTTTGAAGGGCAGGATCGAGTTCTTCTTCTTGTTTTTCGTCTTTGAATGGGTCAGACACGGTATACCTGTTTACTTACACTGAAAGAAACGCCAATGGCTGAAGAGCCAACACCGGAAGCCACGCCTCCAAGTTCCGCCGAACTCTTATCCGAATTTTCAACAAAGCGCACCCCTTTGGATGTGAAATCTTTGGAAAGCGGTGATCAGTTTTTCTTTGCTGTGGAAGAGGAGGATGTCGGCACCCGTATGGATGCGTTTCTTGCCATGGTCATCGATGGGGTATCGCGCAATCGATTGAAGGATCTGGTAAAGACTGGCCAAGCGACCATTAATGGCAAAGAAGAAAAGAAACCCAACACCCGTTTAAAGTCTGGCGAAACCGTTGGGCTGATCATGCCGCCAGCTGAAGACCCAACACCACTGGGCGAAGATATTCCACTGACAATTGTTTACGAAGACGATGATTTGATCGTTGTGGATAAGCCCGCCAATATGGTTGTTCATCCTGCCGCTGGCAATTGGACAGGCACATTGGTCAATGCCCTCATCCATCATTGTGGCGATACGCTTTCTGGTATTGGCGGTGTTAAAAGACCGGGCATTGTTCACCGCTTGGACAAAGAAACATCTGGTCTTTTGGTGGTTGCGAAAAACGACCAGACCCACCAAGGCCTCACCGCGCAATTTGCAGACCACGGCAGAACGGGGCCGTTGCGCCGTGCTTATAAAGCTATTGTATGGAACGAACCAGCCCGCGCCAAAGGCACAATCCACACGGAGCTAGCGCGTTCTATCAACAATCGCTTGAAGATGGCCGTGGTTGCTGCTGGCGGGCGTGAAGCGATTACACATTATGATATTTTAGAAGCCTTTGGGCGCGAAGAAAACCACGGAACTGCCATGGCAAGCCTTGTCGCCTGCCATTTGGAAACAGGCCGCACTCATCAAATTCGTGTCCACATGACCCATATTTCCTGCCCCCTTATTGGTGATCCCGTTTATGGCACGGGCTATCAAACAAAATCGGAACGTCTTCCCGATGCGATTGCAGGCAAAATCAAAGCCTTAAACCGCCAAGCCCTACACGCCTTTTTGCTACAATTTGAGCACCCAATCACAGGCGAAACCCTGCGCTTTGAGAGTGAATTACCAAGCGAGCTAACCGCTATTCTTGACCCGCTTCGAAAGCTCTAGCTTCAAGCCTTCTTGGCAAAATGTTGAGCGACGAAAATACCACCCAAAACCAAAATCATCGCCAATGCGTGATACCACTCGAACGCTTCGCCCAAAATAAGCACAGACAATAACGCACCGAATATGGGCACAGAGTTCAAAAACAACGCCGCATTGTTCGCGCCCAAGAGTTCATTGCCACGAATAAAACATGCCTGCGCAATGATTGACGGCCCAATCGCCGCATAAGCCACAACTCCCCAACCAAGGGCCGAGTGCGGCCAAATAAATTTCGGCGTTGTCCACTCGTAAAGCACGAAGGGAATGGAGACGATGCCCGCAATGAAAATCAGGACAGATAGAAAGCTCATCCAGTGCATCTTAGGTTTTGCCCGTAACCCAACACTATAGGCAGCATAAGAGAAGGCGGCAAAAATCATAATGAGATCGCCACGGTTAAATTCGAGGTTAAACAGGCGGTTATAATCCCCACCGCTCACCGTCAGCAAAACACCGATCAATGTCACCGTATAACCAATTAACTGTATCGCGAGCGGTTTAGCGCGAAAGACGATGAAATTAATCAGAAAAATAAACATCGGCATCGCTGCCTGTTCAATCGTTACATTGATGGCTGTGGTATAGGTGAGCGCTGAATAAAGCATCAAATTGAACAAGGTAAAGCCAATCGGCGCCATCAATGCGAAATACCAAATTTTCTCTTTGATAACCTTCCAGTCTTCAACCAAGTGCTTGCGGGCAACGAGGATCACGATAATTGACGCAATAAACCAGCGGAAAAACGTCAGAAGCATCGGTGAGACTTCGCCATTGGCAAGCTTGCCTGCAACCGCGTTACCGCCCCACAAAAAGGTCGCAAACAACAGCATAATGCCACCGCTATTGACGATTGTGGACAATCCAGACGTCTTTTCAGACATAATTTAGTACCTTTTCGCCACAACCAGCTATTCCAGCACAGATAAATCGTTGTTTACGGGGGAAAAGCAAGTGATTTAAATTGAATAGAGTGCTAAATGAAGCACAGCACTCGCAAATTTGCTGTAAAGCTACTATAAGCCACCTACCCGACATAAAAGCGTCAATGCTAATTTATGGCGGGTTTTTATTGAAGAATACATCCCACTCAAGGATGAAAAAGTAGGAAACTGATCGTTGACGAATGTAGCAGTAGTTGGCTCCCAATGGGGCGATGAAGGTAAAGGCAAAATTGTAGATTGGCTCTCAGAGCGCGCAGACGTTGTTGTGCGTTTTCAAGGCGGCCACAATGCAGGCCATACCCTCGTGATTGATGGTACTTCCTATAAACTCAGTCTTTTGCCGTCCGGCGTCGTGCGTGAAAACAAGCTTGGCGTTATTGGTAATGGTGTGGTTGTTGACCCTTACGCGCTTGATGCTGAAATCAGCCGCCTCGGTGAACAAGGCGTCCATGTAACACCTGATAATTTGAAGCTTGCTGAAAATGCAACGTTGATCCTTTCGCTACACCGTGAGCTTGATGCTATCCGTGAAGGGTCCAGCACGGGCACAAAAATTGGCACAACAAAGCGCGGCATTGGCCCTGCTTACGAAGATAAAGTTGGTCGCCGCGCTATCCGCGTGATGGATCTTGCCAACATGAAAACACTCCGCGCCAAAGTGGAGCGCATGTTAGGCCACCACAATCCACTGCGCCGTGGACTTGGCGAACCAGAAATTTCCGTTGATGCGATATTCGCAGAACTTGAAGATATTGCGCCGAAAATTTTGCCTTATATGGATGCTGTTTGGCGCTTGCTCGACCAAAAACGCAAAGATGGCGCGCGTCTTTTGTTTGAAGGCGCACAGGGCGCATTGCTTGATATTGACCACGGCACATACCCGTTCGTAACATCATCCAACACCATTGCTGGACAAGCCGCTTGCGGTTCTGGCATTGGGCCGGATTCCATCGGTTACGTGCTCGGCATCACCAAAGCCTACACAACAAGAGTCGGTGAAGGCCCCTTCCCGACCGAACAAGAAAATGAAATTGGTCAATTCCTTGGGGAAAAAGGCCATGAGTTTGGCACAGTGACAGGACGCAAACGTCGTTGTGGCTGGTTTGATGCGGTTCTTGTTCGCCAAACGGCAAAGATTTCTGGTATTACGGGCATCGCGCTTACTAAGCTTGATGTTTTGGACGGCATGGAAGAACTCAAAATCTGTGTCGCTTATGAACTTGACGGCAAGCGGATTGATTATTTGCCTGCCTCCGAGGGTGCACAAGCTCGTGCAGTGCCAATTTATGAGACTTTAGAAGGCTGGAGCGAAACAACTGTTGGCGCCAAGAGCTGGAATGATTTGCCTGCACAGGCAGTGAAATACGTGAAACATATCGAAGAATTGATCGAGACACCCGTTGCGTTATTATCCACTTCACCAGAACGCGATGATACAATTCTTGTCCAAGACCCGTTTCAGGACTAAAGTCTATCCAACAATAACAAATTGAATAAAATCTGGACACAATATGGCTGACTACCGTTCCATTTTAGACCGTGCAATTGACGGACTTGCAAACAACACCGAAGAGGCGCGGCGCGCGATTTACGAAAAAGCACGCGCCGCCTTGATGCGACAACTCTCATCGCTTCAACCAGCGCTATCTCCTGCTGAAATTTCCAAACAACGACTTCAACTTGAAGAAGCTGTTCGCGAAACAGAAGGAAAGTTTTCTGGTGTAGGCGTACTTGAAGATGCTGTCGCAGATGCTCTTACCGATTTTGGCATCGATGAAGGGGCAAGCATTGTTGAGGCAGAACCAGCCCCAGCCATTGCTGAACCAGTAACACCGCCTGTTGAAACAATTGTCGAGGCCGCAGCTGAAGCGGTTGTTGCAACACCAACGGTATCAGCAGAAGTTCCTACGCCTGAACCCGTTATGGCTGAAGCTGTTATCCCTGAGATAGTAGAACCAGACCAAGTTGTTGTTGATACACCAACGGTTGAGCCTGCGATTTCTGTTGCAACACCCGAGCTTCCTAAAGTTGACGCTGTAGAACCGAAACTTGAGACACCTAAGGTTGAAACCCCAAGTGTTGAGGTCAACACACCTGAAATAAGTGTCGAGCCTGCACCTGTTGATATGCCAGCCGTCGATGTCCAACCAACGATACCGCCAGTTCCAGAGCCCAACTTTGATGCACCAAAACCTGACATCGACGGTACAGCTCCGACCTTAAGTGCTGATGCAGTGAGCGTTGAAACGGCAGATGTGGCTATGCCTTCTGTCGATATGCCTGATACAACTCCGCTTAATGAGCTGCGCGAGACAATGGTCGCAGATGGCGTCGAGCTGCCCCCAATTAGTGATGATTTTGCAGCTCCACAGGATAACCTTGCTACATTTGAGGCTCCTGATCCAAACTCATTTGAGCCAGACGAAACAATTGCTGCAGCAGAAACGAAGAAATCGGGTGGGAAGGGATTATTATGGATCCTAATTCTGCTTATTCTTATCGGCGCGGGCACCTTTGGCTGGGCACAGCGTGAAGTCGTGGGTCCTCTATTCACAAACTTCACAGGCCAAGTCTCTACGTTCATTTCTTCGCTTGGAAGTTCAGACGATAGCGCACCAACACCTGCGCCTTCTGCCCCAGCACAGCCAACCACGACGGATGATGACAGCACGAAAAGTGAAGACCGCATTCCAACGGCTGGTGGTACAGACGATAACATCCAGCCTGGGACACGTATCACTCTTCCAGATTCCACTCCATCGACAGATCCAGTGGTGATTCAACCGGCAACACCGGCACCTGAAGCAACGCAAGATCAATCAAGTGCGGGAGATCCCGTTACAATAACGCCGACAGAGACAGCGCAACCTGAATCAGTTTTCACACCGCCAGCAGCGAGTGAAGAAACACCTGCCGCAACACAACAAACCACAACGCCTGCTTCAAACTTGTTCTCATCAAGCGCAATCCTTTATGAAGAACGCTCTGGCAGCAACCAACCTGATGTTTCTGCAGGCAACGTACTGTGGGAAGTTGTGCCGACTGGCAGTGAAGCAATTGGTTCTACTGGGCTTCCATCGGTTAAAGGTAGTGCTCGCATTGAATCTCGCGACATCACTGTGCGCTTCGAACTGATGCGCAACCTTGATTCAAACCTCCCTGCAAGCCACCTCATTGAATTTGAATTCACACCAGGACCATTGTTTAATGGTGATGAGATCAACAATATAGCTGGCGTGATTGCTAAGCCTGAAGAGCAGAAAAACGGCGCGCAATTAAAAGGGGCGATCGTTAAAGTTTCTGAGCGCGTCTTTTGGGTGGCAATGTCAGCCCAAGCAGCCGATCTGGCAGCCAACACAGATGCTCTCATGCAGCAAAACTGGTTTGATATTCCATTGGTTTTCAAAAGCGGTAAGCGCGCTATCCTAACGCTGGAAAAAGGTGCTGCCGGTAAAAAAGCAATTGAACAAGCATTCAATTCTTGGAACGCCTCCAACTAAAAAAGCCAGCAGGCTCAACACCCCACTGGCTTTCAATTCGCTCTAAAATCTGAGCTGCGTTTAACGCGCAGCTCTAGCCTTCAATCATTGCGGCACTTGCAGCTTGCGCCTGTTCACGGGACATGCGCTTTACTGCACGTTGAATTTTTTCAAAAGCTCGCACTTCAATCTGGCGAACACGCTCACGGCTCACGTCAAATTCTTCTGACAATTCTTCCAGCGTTTTGTTTGGCTCTTCTATGCGGCGCGCTTGGAAGATGCGGATTTCGCGCTCATCCAAAGCCGTCATAGCCTCACGCAGCATGGCGCGACGATGCTCGAGTTCTTCTTGTTCTTCAAAAAGCACATCAGGCGTATCGGTCTCATCAACAAGCCAATCTTGAAACTCGCCTGCACCATCTTCTGAGCGGATCGGCGCATTCAAAGATTTGTCGCCAGACATGCGTTGGTTCATCGACACAACGTCTTTTTCAGGAACGCCAAGACGTGTGGCAATCGTTGTCACTTGGTCCGGTTTCAAATCGCCATCTTCAACGGCTTGGATCTGACCTTTGACTTTGCGCAAGTTAAAGAACAAACGCTTTTGGCTGGCCGTTGTACCAATTTTCACTAAAGACCAAGAGCGCAGAATATACTCTTGGATAGAGGCTTTAATCCACCACATCGCATATGTCGCTAGGCGAAAACCTTTATCTGGATCGAATTTTTTCACCGCTTGCATCAGGCCAACATTGCCTTCCGACACAACTTCACCAATTGGCAAACCATAGCCGCGATAGCCCATTGCAACTTTAGCAACAAGGCGCAAGTGGCTGGTTACAAGACGTTCCGCCGCAGGCCCATCATCATGCTCTTGATAGGCTTTTGCCAGCATAAATTCTTCTTGCGGCTCTAACATTGGAAAACGGCGTACTTCCGCTAGATAACGCGAAAGGCCACCTTCCGGTGTTGGTATAGATGGCAAGCTGCCTTTTTGAGCAGGTATGTTACTCTTTGCGACAGGCAATTTAGCTTCAGACATTAAAATCCCTTTGCGATCATAAAAGGAGCGCTTTTTTCAATATGGTGAGCGCTCACCTTTGTTCCCTTAGTCTATATATGGGGATTATTTTGGAAATTAGAAGTAAAATCTGTAATCAAGGGTTTCATGATTGGGCAAAAGCCGCCCA
>JBDVXS010000147.1:0-18785 GCA_039964305.1 Hyphomicrobiales bacterium | reverse complement strand
TGGCGCACTTGTTGGCAGTTTGATTGCACACGAAGCCGTTAAATCACGCAGACATAACCGTGAGCGTCGTCAATATCGAGTAAGCCGCCAAGAAAAGCATTTTGACTGGTGTTACTCAAAGTATCGTTCATACGACCACCGTTCAGACACATACATCTCACGTCGCCACGGCGAGACATACTGCCAGTCTCCTTTTAACTAAGGCGAATACCCCTCCCAAATAGCAGAACTGGCCTTAAGGGGCCGGTTCTTCAATCCTCACCTTCATAATCCATCAAATTTTTCAAACCAATTCGCCTCCGTCCTTGACACTTTTGTGTCTGTGTCAGGGCGCCTTGCCCCGTTGCCTTTATTATAAGGTAGCGGGGCCTTTTGGTTTTTGAATAGGATTAGTCTCGGACTTTGTAAGGGCGTTGATCGCGCCAAACTTGCATCATGGTTTCAAGGTCTTCCATGCCATCTTCTGGCAAGATAACTCGAAGGGTGGCTAAAACGTCACCCATTGATCCGTCGCGTTTAATGATGCCACGACCTTTAATGCGCAATGTCTGCCCGCCGCTGGTTCCTTTAGCGATAGCAAGAGCAACGGAGCCTGCCATTGTTGGTACGGTTACTTTACCACCCAGCACTGCCTCATAAAGTGTGACAGGAACATCAATGCGCAAGGCATCACCATCGCGCTTAAACATTGCATGTTTGCGAATGTTTATGGTGATGAGTGCGTCGCCATTGGCGCCAGAATAGCCAGCTTCACCTTGGCCTTTAAGGCGGATCACTTGCCCATCTGTTACCCCGTTTGGAAGGGCCACGGAAAGGGTTTTGCCGTTCGGCAGTTCAACTCGAATTTTGTCTTGTCTAGCAAGGTCTTCCAGTGTGACTTGCAGGGCCGCATTCACATCTTGGCCTTTAGCGTTTTGTGGGCGCGCACTTTGTTGTTGTCTTTGACCTGTCGCACCACCAAAAGGCCCACCGCCAGCACCGCCAAATGGGCTGCCAGCACTCGCGCCGCCTCCGCCTCCGCCACCAAAAATTTCGCTTAAGATGTCTTCAGCAGAGAATCCACCTTGGCCCCCGCGCGATCGTCTGCCACCGCCGCCGAAAGGATTACCGCCACCGCCAAATGGATTGCCGCCAGCAAAGCCGGCTTGTTTTCCCTCAGCGTCTATTTCGCCACGATCGAACTGGCCACGCTTTTCTTTGTCACCAACGATTTCATAAGCGGAATTGACCTCCGCGAACTTTTCTTGTGCACGAGGGTTATCGGCATTTTGGTCAGGGTGATATTGCTTTGCTAGTTTTCTGAAGGCGCTTTTGACTTCGCTTTCACTGGCAGATTTGGATACACCCAAAATAGAATAAGGATCGCGCATGTTGATTTCAGTTAATTGTACTTGTCGTTGGCTAATGTAGGCATCCCACCGTCAAAAAGAAACAATCGTCCCTGATAAAAATGGGGGAGATAGACAAATGAAGATGTCGATTGGTGCTATTGAAGCTTTGGAAGGGCGTCCACAGTCGCGTCGACAACGGCATTGTGTGGCTCTAGATCTTTAAGTTCCAAAGGACCATTGTGTGGTTTGCAGGCATCGCCACGATATTGGAGGATACCGCCAATGCCATTAATGGTTGTGGAAAACTTACGGCAGATCGTTCCATTGTCACCAGATACGAGCCCCATTGGGACTATCGTCCCAATTGTGCCGGTTACTGTGTTTTCCCAAGGAAGCGTTTTGCCTGCTGGCTGCGACACTAAAACCGTACTCATTACTTCACGCACTTTGTCCCAATCAGATGGGTCTACAGTGTCTTGCAGTGAAGCTGTTGTATCGACAGAACGAACGGAGGCTGTGGTTGATACTTCATCAACTTCTGGGCCGAAACCAGTGATGGAGCAGCCTGCCAAACTAATGGCTGAACACAATACAACCAATGAAATCATTGGCCTTTTTGGTTGATGTGTAGGCTTTACAAACATTCTAAACCGTTTACGAATTCCATGAGATCGAACATACCTTCACAATATGACAGGCTAAAGTTAATGACAGATAACTTTGTTGAAGAAACTAATCCTAATGCCATCTTTGAGAGTTGGTATGCCGAAGCTCAATCTTCAGAGATTAATGACCCGAATGCGATGGCTTTGTCTAGTATTGATTTATCGGGAATGCCAAATGTTCGTGTGGTATTGTTGAAAGCACGTGATGCGAGGGGCTTCGTATTCTACACAAACCTTGAAAGTCAAAAGGGTAGAGAAGTTTTGCAAAGCGGCAAAGCGGCCGCTAATTTCCACTGGAAAAGCTTGCGTCGACAGGTGCGTATACGGGGCTTGATTGAAGGTGTCACGGATGCTGAAGCCGATGAATATTTTGCAAGCCGTAGCCGACTGAGTCGTTTAGGCGCTATCGCCTCACAACAATCACGACCGCTAGATAGTCGCGAGACGATGATGCGCGAGGTTGAGCGGTTGGACAAGCTCTACCCAGACGAAAACATTCCGCGCCCCAGCCATTGGCATGGCACGCGCATTTTGCCACTTTACCTTGAGTTTTGGCAGGACGGCGAAGCGCGACTTCATGATCGATTTGTTTTTCAACGAGAAACGATAGATCAAGAATGGACTAAACAGCGGTGGTATCCGTGAGGTAGCAAAACGGCCGACTTTAAACGGCTGTTCCGCCCACTGTGATAGCGTCAAGGCGCATGGTTGGCTGACCAACGCCGACGGGTACGCCTTGGCCTTGCTTGCCGCACGTACCGATGCCTGGGTCTAGCTTCAAATCATTACCAATCATCGGAATTTTGCGCATGGCTTCTGGGCCGTTGCCAATAATCATCGCGCCTTTTACGGGCGCACCAATTTTTCCGTCTTCAAGCATGTAAGCTTCCGTGCATTCAAACACGAATTTGCCCGATGTAATGTCGACCTGACCACCGCCGAAAGAAACAGCATAAAGGCCATTTTTCACGGATGAGATAATTTCGTCTGGTTCGTGGTTGCCGTTCACCATGATGGTGTTTGTCATACGCGGCATTGGAATATGCGCGTAAGATTGGCGGCGACCATTACCGGTCGGTTTAACCCCCATAAGACGTGCATTTTGACGGTCTTGCATATAGCCAACCAGACGACCGTCTTCGATTAATACGGTGCGGTTTGTCGGCGTGCCTTCATCATCAACAGACAAAGAGCCACGACGGTCATGGATAGTTCCATCGTCCACCACGGTAAGCCCCGGAGAGGCAACCATTTCGCCCATCAAGTTGGAAAAGGCGGATGTTTTCTTGCGGTTGAAGTCACCTTCTAGACCGTGACCAACAGCTTCGTGGAGCAGAATACCGGGCCAGCCCGCGCCAAGAACCACATCAAGTTCACCTGCTGGTGCAGGTATTGCGTCGAGATTGACGAGCGCCTGACGCAGAGCTTCATTAACGCCGTGCTGCCAGTTTTCAGTCAACAAGAAGTCTGAAAAGGCGGTGCGTCCACCCGTGCCATAGCTGCCCGTTTCCTGTCTGTCACCTTCGCCAGCAACAACAGAAACATTAAGGCGAACCATCGGGCGGACATCACGCACATAGTGACCATCTGCTCGCAGAATTTCGACCACCTGCCAATTGGCAGAAAGCGACGCAGAGACTTGACGAACACGCGGGTCTAAATCGCGGGCGTAGGCATCAATCTTTTGCAGCAACTCAACTTTTGCTTCAAAGCTTGGTTCACCGATTGGGTTATCGCTTGTGTAAAGTTGACGGTTGGTTCGTGAGGGGGCTGCGGCATAAGTACCCTCATAGCCAGCCTTTACGGCCTGAACCGCATCACCAGCCCGCTCGAGTGCTGCCACAGAAATTTCACCTGAATGGGCATATCCTGCCGCTTCACCGGCGACGGCACGCAGACCAAAACCTTGTCCTGTGTTGAAGGATGCAGCTTTTAAGCGACCATTATCGAAGGTTAGGCCTTCAGACTGGGAGTATTCAACAAAGAGCTCACCGTCATCGGCACCTTTTAGAGCATCGCCCAGCATGGATGTTGCCTTGTCGCGCGATAGGTCGCCGATTTCAAACAGAGACATATCGGGTGAGGGGGCAATATCGGTCATACAATTCGTCCTTCGTTATTCTTTCGCGTGGGTAACTCTTACAGCTTATCTAGTGCGTCAAAGCCTGCTGTAAAACCCTTAAGCTCAATTGGAATGCCTATACCTTCTTCAGGGGTTTGAAAAATCACAAACGTGGCAAGGTTACCCTCCTTGAAAGCATTGACCAATTTATCGTCCATCACAATCTCTGCGACACAGCCACCATCTGCCACACAGCGCACAAAGGCCGCATTGCCAAGATTGGCATCATCGATGCGAAGACCAAGGCCAGAAGGAAGTAGAACGCCAAGCGGAGCCAGCACACGCAAGACCCGCGCTTTCTTGTCAGCTGTTTTCAAAATAATAACGGTAAGGCCAACATTGGGGCGGTCGTCTGCGACAACGAACTGGATAAGCGCACATTGCTCTGCGCGGGCGCCTGTTGGGGTTTCACAACGAATTTCCCATCCACCGTGGGTTTCTTTCACCTCGCCTTGCGCTTTGGCTGCGTGTGAAAAGATAAGTGATGACGCGGTAAGCGCTAAAATCACTGAGAACGGTTTGAAAAAATTTCTGATGACTGACATTGGGGAGCTTTCGAATCAATTTTCAATATCTCTATTTCAAGCATGAATAAGGCTTTATTTGGAAAAAAAGCAAAGCCATGCAGTGAAATTTCGGTCTTTTTGCCATCCACATGTCGGTGGCTTGGTTAATTGTATGAAAAATTTGAGGATGAAATGCATCTATGGCAGCGCGACATCGCTCTAAAGGTGAATTTCACCCCCAAATTAGTATTATTCTTTAAGAAAGAGATTGTTCTTTTCGGCTCAATATGGTTCTAACCCTCATAACGCGGGGGCAAAAACGCGAGCAATCATGGTCGGACTAGAAATTGGTTCAGATTGTCGCAAGCCATTAAGCCGCATTTCCAACGGTTCGCGAAGCCGTTAAAAGAATAACAAGAAAGCTCGCTGCTTTCTAACACTCCCGTAGGTGCTGCAATAATTGGGCATCTAAAGTCAGCGGGAGAAATCAGGAGAAGACATCGTGACGATGATGCTATTTGACCGCGCATTCCGCCTAATGACTGGCGTTTTGACATTTTTTGCAAGCTTCGTTTTTGCTACATTTGCTTTGGCGCAGCAGCCAAAAGATTGGCAGATTTCATTTCAGGACTCTGTAACGCCAATTATGGACAGCATTGTTTGGCTGAACGGCTTTACGCTGATTATCATTACGATAATCACATTGTTCGTTACAGGCCTGCTTGGTTGGGTGATCATTCGCTACAACTCTAAAACAAACCCAGTTCCGTCAAAAACATCACACAACACAATGATCGAGATTGTTTGGACTGTCGCGCCAATCGCAATTCTTTTGATCATCGTCGCGCCTTCAATCAAACTGCTTTATCAGCAACTTGAAACGCCAGAAGCTGATGTTGTGATCAAAGTGACCGGTTACCAGTGGAACTGGGGCTATGAGTATCCTGATTATGAGATCGACGAGTACATCTCTTCCATGCTTCAAACTGAAGATGAGCGTAAAGACATGGCTCTTGAGCGCGGCGAAGACATTGCAAACTACCCACGTTTGTTGGCCGTCGATAACGAAATCGTTGTACCAGTTGGTAAAGTGGTTCGCCTCGACATCACATCAGGTGATGTGTTGCACGCGGTAGCACTACCATCATTCGGTGTGAAAGCTGATGCGGTCCCAGGTCGTTTGAACACATCATGGTTCAAGGCTGAGAAAGAAGGCCTTTATTACGGTCAGTGTTCGCAGATTTGCGGCGCTGGTGAAGGCCTTGCAGGACACTCATTTATGCCAATCGCGATCCGTGTTGTTGACGAAGACACATTTGAAGATTGGGCAGCATCTGCATCAGAAGACCTAGATATCGGTTGGGAAATTCTAGCGTCTAGCATCAAAAACAACGAAAACGCGGAAGTACAGCTTGCTAACAAGTAAGCGCGCTATACTTTAAGTGGTAAGCAAAAGAAATTTGACGACTTAACTAAAACGCAAGTCGACATTGACGAGGAAATGAGTAATGACAGCAACTGCAGATCATGGTTATCATGACGAACATAAACCGACCTTCTTTAAGCGTTGGTTTTATTCAACCAACCACAAAGACATTGGTACACTCTACCTAATCTTTGCGATCTTCTCAGGCATCATTGGTGGCGCACTATCTGTTGGTATGCGTCTCGAGTTGCAAGAACCTGGCCTCCAGTTCTTCGCAAATACGCACGTTTATAATGTGTTTGTGACAGGGCACGGTTTGATCATGATCTTCTTCATGGTGATGCCAGCGCTTATTGGTGGTTTTGCTAACTGGTTTGTCCCGATCATGATCGGCGCACCGGATATGGCCTTCCCACGAATGAACAACATTTCATTCTGGTTGTTGCCTCCAGCGCTTATCCTTCTCGTTTCATCCATGTTCGTTGAAGGCCCTGCAGGGGCGAACGGCGTCGGGTCTGGCTGGTTTATCTATCCGCCGCTCACGACCACCGGCCAACCGGGACCAGCGATGGATCTCGCCATTTTGGCGCTTCACATCGCGGGTGCATCGTCCATTCTTGGCGCGATCAACTTCATCACGACAATCTTCAATATGCGTGCACCAGGCATGACACTGCACAAAATGCCGTTGTTTGCTTGGTCTGTATTGATCACAGCCTTCTTGCTCCTGCTTTCACTTCCAGTGCTTGCTGGTGCAATCACAATGCTTTTGACAGACCGTAACTTCGGCACAAGCTTCTTCTCACCAGAAGGCGGCGGCGACCCAATCTTGTTCCAGCACTTGTTCTGGTTCTTTGGTCACCCAGAAGTTTACATTCTCATCTTGCCAGGTTTCGGCATTGTTTCGCACATCATTTCGACCTTCTCGAAAAAGCCAATCTTCGGCTACCTCGGTATGGCGTATGCGATGGTTGCGATTGGTGTTGTTGGCTTCATCGTGTGGGCGCACCACATGTTTACAGTTGGCCTTTCAGCCAACACACAAGCTTACTTCGTTATTGCAACGATGGTGATTGCGGTGCCAACAGGCGTTAAAATCTTCTCATGGATTGCGACAATGTGGGGCGGTTCAATCGATTTCCGCACACCGATGATTTGGGCCGTTGGCTTCATCTTCTTGTTCACCGTTGGTGGTGTAACAGGCGTGCAGCTTGCAAACGCTGGTCTCGACCGTGCTTACCACGACACCTACTATGTGGTTGCTCACTTCCACTACGTGTTGTCACTTGGTGCTGTGTTCGCAATCTTCGCGGGTTGGTACTACTGGTTCCCTAAGATGACAGGTTACATGTACTCAAGCTTCTGGGCTCGTGCACACTTTTGGGTAACATTCATCGGCGTGAACGTAATCTTCTTCCCGCAGCACTTCTTAGGTCTTGCTGGAATGCCGCGCCACTATGCGGATTATCCAGACGCCTTTGCAGGTTGGAACAAAATCTCATCATATGGTTCATACCTATCAGCCTTTGGTGTTTTGATTTTCCTTTACTGCGTATTTGAAGCCTTCAAGAAAAAGCGTCCAGCGGGCGACAATCCATGGGGCGAGGGTGCCACAACACTTGAATGGCAGCTTCCTTCACCACCACCATTCCACCAGTGGGAAGAGCTTCCGCGCATCAAATAAGCTCACGGCTTATTTGTATGACACGAAATTGGTCGTCACCTTTGGGTGGCGACTTTCGCCTAAAGAAGAGCGCTTAAGAGAGTTTTGGTCGGGGGATCAACAGGTAGTTTAAAATGTCGATGATGGATGTAAAAAACGACGTGCAACAAGCACCAAGTATTTCGCTCGCAAGCCCGAAGGATTTCTTCGAGCTTTTAAAACCGCGCGTTATGCAACTTGTCGTGTTTACAGCTTTCGTTGGTATTATGCTTGCGCCACAAGGTGGGTTGCATCCCTTCTTAGCGGCTATTTCCCTGCTTTGCATCGCTGTGGGTGCTGGTGCTTCTGGCGCTTTGAATATGTGGTATGACGCAGATATCGATGCGCAAATGACCCGCACCGCTAATCGTCCAATCCCGTCAGGCCGTTGCACACGGGAAGACGCTTTGGCTCTTGGGCTAACGCTGTCTGTTTTCTCCGTTATGATCCTAGGCCTTGTCGCCAATTGGGTGGCTGCTGGCCTTCTCGCCTTCACAATTTTCTTCTACGCCGTCTTCTACACAATGTGGTTGAAACGTGCGACGCCGCAAAACATCGTTATTGGTGGTGCGGCTGGCGCTTTCCCGCCTGTGGTTGGCTGGGCTGCGATGACAGGCACAGCGCCTGTTGAAGCATGGGTGTTATTCGCCATCATCTTCTTATGGACGCCACCGCATTTTTGGGCGCTCGCTCTTTTCAAAATGGGCGATTACGAAGCAATTGGTATGCCGATGCTGCCAAATGTTGCGGGTGAAAAACACACACGCCTACAAATGGTTTTATATTCTGTACCGCTGGCCATCGTTGGCGTTCTGCCTTGGGTGCTTGGCTTTGCCAATCTTGCCTATGGCATCATCGCAATCATTCTTGGTTCAATCTTCGTATGGCGCGCCGTGCAGGTTTGGCAAAAGGCTGGCAGCGACAATATGCTTGCTGAGAAGAAGCTATTCAAATTTTCAATCCTCTATCTTTTCTTGCTGTTTGCAGCGCTGCTTCTTAAGCCGCTCGCAGCATTTATTGGGTTATAGGAGCAGACTATGATTGAAGAACTCGTCAAATTGACGGATGAAGAAAAGACACGCCGCCGCGCAAGATCGATTGCTATTGCTTCTGTTCTTGGTGGGCTGGTTGTTCTGTTTTATGCCGTGACTTGGTTTAAATTTGTATTTTAAGGGTGAGATGAACGTGCGCGACGACAAGACCAATACCAAGAAATCTGCCAACCGTACGGTTGCGATCGCTTGCTGTTGCTTTGTCACTGGCATGGTTGGCATGGCCTATGCTGCGGTTCCGCTCTACGAAATTTTCTGTCAGGTAACAGGCTACGGCGGCACGACACAGCGTGCAGACGTTGCACCGACCCAAGTGCTCGACCGCGAGATTACGGTGCGTTTTGACGCCAATGTTGGTTCTGGCCTTGCTTGGGAATTTGACCCTGAAGTCACCAAGATGAAAGTCAAAATTGGCGCGACAGAACAAGCCAATTATCAAATCGCAAGCGTTGCCCATGTGCCAACAGGTGCAACCGCGTCTTTCAATGTATCACCGCCAAGTGCTGGTGCTTATTTTAACAAGCTGGAATGCTTCTGCTTCACCGATCAGGTTTTGAAACCGGGTGAAAAGCAAACCATGCCTGTTATCTTTTTTATCGATCCTGAATACGTCAACGATCCCGACGTCAATCAGGTTGAAACAATCACCCTTTCCTATACGTTTTTTAAGAGTGAACTTGATGAGGAAACTCTTGCAAACTTGAAGGAAAACGAGGAAAAACGAATTCAATAGTGTCACAAGCGACCTATTCTTAAGTGAGGTATAAAATGGCTGGAACCAAAAACCACGATTATCACATTATCGATCCAAGCCCATGGCCGTTGATCGGCAGTATTGGCGCGTTGATTATGGCGTTTGGCGCTGTTTTCTGGATGAAGGACATGTGGTCAATATGGGTCATGCTCATCGGCTTGCTGGTTGTGCTTTACACCATGTTTGGCTGGTGGAGCGATGTGATTAAAGAATCCCATCAAGGCGACCACACACCCGTTGTGCAGCTTCATTTGCGCTATGGCATGATCTTGTTCATCGCGTCTGAAGTGATGTTCTTCGTTGCATGGTTCTGGGCTTTCTTTGATGCAAGCTTGTTTGCTGATGAAGCAATTCAGTTTGCACGTGTTGAGCACACAGGTGGCGTTTGGCCTCCAGCAGATCTTACCGTTCTTGACCCTTGGCACCTGCCACTCTTCAATACAGTAATCTTGCTCCTTTCAGGCACAACCGTCACATGGGCGCACCACGCGCTTCTTCACAATGACCGTGACAGCTTGAAGCTTGGTCTTATCTTCACTGTGGTGTTGGGTATCATCTTCTCAGCGGTCCAAGTTTACGAATATGTAGAAGCACCATTTGGTTTCGCTGATTCAATTTACGGCGCCACCTTCTTCATGGCGACAGGCTTCCACGGCTTCCACGTTTTCGTTGGAACAATCTTCTTGTTGGTTTGTTTGATCCGCGCCTACAAAGGCCACATGACAGTAGAAAAGCACTTCGGTTTCGAAGCGGCTGCTTGGTACTGGCACTTTGTTGACGTTGTATGGCTCTTCCTTTTTGCTGCCATCTACGTATGGGGCAACTTTGGCGGTACCATTGGACACTAGTTTCCAATAAGCACTATTTAAAAAGGGCGCGTACTTCGCGCCCTTTTTCTTTTCTTGAGGAATAGCAATGAGCTCGAACAACTATCCACCACAATCACCCTTCGCAACGGGCATTGCATGCCGTTGTCCGCGGTGTGGTGAAGGCAAGTTGTTTGATGGCTTTCTCACGGTCAAAAAACGATGCCGCGCTTGTAACCTCGATTTTGCATTTGCCAATGCTGGTGATGGTCCTGCAATCTTCATCATCCTGATTGTTGGATTTATTATCGGCGGACTGTTTCTTTACGTTGAACTCACCTACGAGCCGCCTTATTGGGTTCACGCCGTATTGTGGACACCAACGATATTGCTTTTGTGCTTCGCTCTGCTGCGGCCCTTCAAAGGCATCATGGTGGCGCTTCAATATCAAAATGATGCCCGCGAAGGCCGTATTGTAGAAAGTGCTGAAAATGACGACTGAGATCAAACAACCCGTTTTCACCCGTGGCTTCGCGTTCCTTTCAGTTTTCGCGTTTGGTGCCTTAGCCGTGCTGATTATTTTGGGATCTTGGCAGGTTAAACGATTGATTTGGAAAGAGGCATTGATTGCCAATGTTGAGACAAAGGTCAAAGCAAACCCAATTCCTTTCGCGACCGTCGAGAGCCAGCTTACAGGTAAGATCAAGAAAGATCGGCAGGCGCTAGAATATCAACCTGTCACCGTGAGCGGCACATTGGATCACGACAAAGAGATGTTCTATTTCGCCACCCTAGACGGCGATGCAGGATTTCACGTCTATACGCCTTTAACCCTGAGCGGCTCCGGTAAGACAGTCATCATCAATCGCGGCTTCGTGCCGACAGAACAAAAACTTGGTGCTGATCGTCCAAATAGCCAACCGACAGGCGAGATTGACGTGACGGGCTTAGTTCGCTTTCCCGACATTGAAAAGCCAAACCGCTTTCTTCCTGATAACGACCCCAAGGCCAATATTTTCTTTTGGCGCAGTATGGACGACATGATCCAGATGGCAGGGTTGGATGCTGAGAAAACATCACCTCTTTTCGTTTATGAAAATGAGCTCGACAACAATCGCCTGCCCATTGGTGGGGTCACGATAATCGAATTCCCCAACAACCATTTAGGCTATGCGGTTACTTGGTATGGATTGGCGCTGACTTTGATTGGCGTTTATATGGCCTTGGCATGGTCGCGGTTTAAGGCGTCTGCTTAGAGGTAATATCTATGCATGGCCTGCGCTGCTTGATAGCAGGGCAGGGTCGACACCTATCTCGGCCAATGCTGCATCATATTTCGCGTCCAAATCTGTACCAAAGACCAGCTCAGTTGTGCTTGGCCCATGCAGCCAGCCATTGCGCATGATTTCGCCTTCTAGTTGTCCAGCGGTCCATCCCGCATACCCAAGCGCAATAAATGCCTTCTCAGGCCCTTCACCACGGGCGAGTGCTTTCAAGACTTCGAGAGTTTCAGTCAGGCTCACTTGGTCATCAATGGGAACGGTTAAATCATCTAGATGATAATCACTTGAATGAAGAACAAAGCCACGGCCCGTTTCCACAGGACCGCCTTTATGGATCGAAATGCTGCTGGCAGCACTTGGCAGCAAAACGGCGTTTTCTTCTTCCAATATATCGACTTGCTGTAGGAGATCGACAAAGGACAAAGAGTTCATGGGGCGATTAACGACAATGCCCATCGTGCCCTTAGCCGTGTGCTCACAGATATAGATAACCGTCTTACTAAAGCGGCTATCATCCATATCAGGCATCGCAATCAGCACATGTCCCTTCAAAGACGTGAAATTCTTGTCTGATGTCATGGTTTTAGACAAACTCTTCTCAACAGTTGAATTTCCAATAGTGTTAGCGCCATTGGAAGACCACGTCTATTGCTTTTCATACCCCGCTTGGGTTCGAAATCTCACGGCAATGTCAACGCACTCACGCTTACGTTTATAGCTTGTTATCATCATTTTTGTAACATTACGGCCAATAGCTTAGTATTTTGAACTCAACCTTAGCGATTGCCCCCGAATGAAACGTCTGATTATTGCCCTTATAGTGTCAATCCTATC
Source organism: Hyphomicrobiales bacterium (assembly GCA_039964305.1). GTDB lineage: Bacteria > Pseudomonadota > Alphaproteobacteria > Rhizobiales > JACESI01 > JACESI01. Next base: position 6,304 of record JBDVXS010000147.1, on the reverse strand, counting down.
CGCAGGTGCTGCCGTTGCGGAAACGACGCCGTGGACGTCTGGTTTTGGTTATAAGGCGCGGTTGATCATGGGGGCTATGATGGATGATGGCCACTATCAAGGTGGCTTTGAGATCGACCTAGAAGAGGGTTGGAAGACCTATTGGCGCTTGCCCGGTGAAAATGGCATCCCTCCGCTATTTGATGTTAAAAATTCGAGCAATCTAAAAGATTTCAAAGTTCTTTGGCCAACGCCTCAGGTGTTTAAGGACGGTTCTGGTCAGGGCATTGGTTATAAAAAGCGCGTGCTTTTGCCGTTTAAAGTGAAGCCTGAAGTTGTTGATCAAACGATTGATTTCAATCTCTCAATTTTCTTTGGTGTCTGTGCTGAAGTCTGCGTACCAGCGGATGTGAAATTTTCTGGGCTTCTTTCACCAGACAAACCGCAATCTCTCAACCATGCTTTGATACAAGAAGCGATTTCTCTCGTGCCTGTCATGGACCATCCTTTGGGTTTGCGAGTGAAGACGGCTGATCTCTCAGTTGAAGGCAGCAAAGAATATGTCGAGTTGGGTTTGAACTTAGACAAGAGCGTAGAAAACCTCGTTGTTTTGGTCGAAGGCCCTGAAGATTGGTATTTTGACCCGTTGAACGTTCCGATGAATGAGGTCGGTGGAACGGACATCAAGAAAATACGTGTGCCGCTTTATCGCCTCGTTAAAGACAGCTTGAAGGGCGATGAAGCATTGCGCCTTACAATTATTGCCGATGGTGAAGCACTCGATCAAACGATTGCTTTAAACTAAAGCTGGAACTTCCAAAAAATTGCGTTAGATAGAGATAAGCGTGCTAGTTTGTGCGCCAAACCTTTATATATTTTGGAGCGAAAAACATGGCCATTTCAATTGGAGATACCCTTCCAGAAGCAAATTTTGCAATCATGACGGATGATGGTCCAGGACCTTTTAACTTGAATGAATTTGCAGCAGGCAAAAAGGTTGTGATTTTCGGTGTTCCCGGTGCTTTCACACCAACATGCCACGGCAATCACTTGCCAGGCTTCCTCGATAACCTCTCATCTTTCACAGAAAAAGGCGTGGATGCTGTTGCGGTTGTTTCAGTCAACGACCCGTTTGTGATGGAACAATGGGCGATTGCGACAGGTGGTAGTGGCAAAATCCATTTCCTTGCTGATGGCGCGGCTCATTTTTCAAAAGCAATCGGCATGGATCTTGATCTGTCTGATTTTGGCATGGGCGTTCGTTCTGCGCGTTATTCAATGGTTATTGATAACGGCAAGGTGACACACCTTAATGTTGAAAATAGCCCGAAAGATGCCACAGCATCAGGCGCTGCTGCATTGCTTGAAGCTCTTTAAGAGCTCTAAGCATTACATGTTTTTGTAGGGTTCCATCCCTTGGCGGGCCAGCTCATCGGCCCGTTCATTATCGGGATGGCCTGCATGGCCCTTTACCCAATGCCAAGAAACATCATGGCGGTCGCGCGCTATTTCTAGTGCGCGCCAAAGCTCTTCGTTCTTAACGGGCTTCTTGGCTGCCGTCTTCCAGCCATTGCGTTTCCAACCTTCAATCCAGCCTGTAATACCACCCTTCACATATTGTGAATCGGTGTGCAGATTTACGATGCATGATTGTTTAAGCGCATTGAGAGATTCAATTGCGGCGGTGAGTTCCATTTTGTTGTTGGTGGTTTCAAACTCGCCACCATTGAGTTCTTTTTCATGCTCGCCAAAGCGGAGTATGGCGCCCCATCCGCCGGGTCCCGGATTGCCCGAACAGGCGCCGTCCGTATAGATGGTCACTTCTTTTTTAGGTGCCGCAGTCATCGGTTATCAAAGTCCGTATTCGGCAGCACTGTTGACGCTGCTATGGAAACGCATCTTGCGCCAATATTCTAAAGGATTGTGTGGCGTAACAAGCGCGTCTTCTGGCACTTCTAGCCAATCATAAAGGCGCGTCAGCAAAAAGCGAAGCGCTGCACCACGCGCAAGCAGAGGCATGGCCTCTTTCTCGTCAGCGTCCAGTTTGCGCACTGTTTCATACCCGCGCATCAAGGCTTTTGCTTTGGTAATGTTGAACGATAGATCAGGTTCAAAGCACCATGCGTTAAGGCAGATCGCAATGTCATAGGCAAGCATATCGTTGCAGGCGAAATAAAAATCAATAAGGCCAGATAGGTTGTTTTTCAAAAAGAAAACATTGTCTGGAAAAAGGTCCGCGTGGATGATGCCGCGCTTTAGGTTGGTTGGCCAATTGGCCTCCAAGTCGGCCAACATCGCGGCGATATCATCTTCAAGCCCTGCTTGAACGCTATTCGCGCGTGACTGAGAAAGTTCAAACAGAGGGCGCCAATTCTTTACGCTCAACGCATTGGGCCTTGGCACGTCAAAGCCTTCACCCGCTAAATGAAACTCAGCTAAAACACGCCCAAGTTCACCACAATGATGCGGGGTTGGTTTTGAGACGGAGAAGCCATCAAGAAAGGTAAAGATTGCAGCAGGGCGCTTAGCGAGCACACCAAGGGTTTCACCATTCTTTTGGGTGCAAGGTGTTGGGCAAGAAAGACCACGGCTTTCAAGGTGCTTCATCAGTCCTAAGAAAAACGGCAGGTCATTGGCATCCACTCGTTTTTCATAAAGGGTGAGAATGAAACTCGCTTGGTCCGTACGCAGAAGGTAGTTGGAATTCTCAACACCTTCTGCAATCCCTTTGAAAGAAACCAGTTCGCCAATTTCATAATGGCGCAGAAAGGCCTCCAGCGCGTGGTCAGAAACTTCTGTGTAGACTGCCATGTCTATTGAGCAGCAGGGACGCGCAGCTCTCTCGGTAGATTGAAAACGACATCTTCTTTTACAGTGTCGATAATTTCAATTTCGAGCTCATAGCGGTCTGAAAAGGCATCAAGAACTTCTTCAACCAGAACCTCTGGAGCGGAAGCACCAGCTGTTACACCGAGAGATTCAATCTCTCCAATCTCATCCCATGCAATCTCGGTTGCACGTTGCACCAAATAAGATTTCGCACAGCCAGCCCGTTCGGCTACTTCGCGAAGACGCTGGGAGTTTGATGAGTTTGGCGCACCCACAACAATCATGGCATCCACTTCACCGGCGACAGGTTTGACAGCATGCTGGCGGTTGGTTGTCGCGTAGCAAATATCATCTTTGTGTGGGCCATGAATTTCTGGAAAACGTTCTTGCAAAATTCGAACGATCTCCGCTGTGTCATCAAGCGAAAGCGTTGTTTGCGTAATCCAAGCAAGCTCATTGTCATTTGTCGGTTGATAGCTACGTGCAGCTTCTTCAGTCTCAATTAGTTCAATTGAACCGTCTGGAAGCTGGCCCATTGTGCCAACAACTTCTGGGTGACCTTCGTGGCCGACAAGAAGAATGTGACGACCTTTTTTGAAGTGAATTTCAGCTTCGCGGTGCACTTTGGAAACGAGAGGGCAGGTCGCATCAAGGTAGAACATGTTGCGAGCTGTTGCATCTTCCGGCACCGATTTTGGTACGCCGTGGGCGGAGAAAATGACAGGCTGATCTGTCTCAGGAATTTCGTGAAGTTCTTCAACGAAAATTGCGCCCTTTTGTTTCAGACTCTCAACCACATATTTGTTGTGCACGATTTCGTGGCGAACATAAACGGGCGCACCATAACGCTCGATTGCCAGTTCGACGATCTGAATTGCGCGGTCAACGCCTGCACAAAACCCGCGTGGGGCACACATTTTAACTTTGAGTATCTTCTTTTGGTCGGTCATGTGTTTTCTCAGTTTTCCCAATCACGGCTCAATCGCCGATAATGTCCACTATGTGGTTTATGTAAGGGTCGTTCGTCAACAAACCATATCGTGCTTCTTCATACATAATGTAAGGGGAAAAATCACGTACCAATTGCTAAAAATCACACAAACTGAACGATGTTTGACTTTTTAATGGGCGGCCTCTGGCATCGCACGGCGAAGCATCTTCTCAGCTTCTGGTGCAGGCAATGGTAGGGAGAAATGGTAGCCCTGAGCAAACTGACATTTCAGTTTGTAGAGAGCTGCAACATCTTCTTCAGATTCCGCACCTTCAGCAATGACGTTCATTTTTAAATCATGTGCCATGGCCACAATAGATTTCAAAATGACGGGACGCTGATTATCATCATCACCATGCACGAACGAACGGTCGATTTTGATCGTGTCGAACGGGAAACGCTGCAAATAAGCCAGTGATGAATAGCCCGTGCCAAAGTCATCGAGGGACAAACCTGCACCCAGTTCTTTCACACGCTCTAGCACTTGTGAGCTATGCTCTGGGTTTTCCATCATCAAGCTTTCAGTCACTTCAAGCTTCAATGTGCCTGGTATAAAGGTGTTTCTTGAAAGCACACCCTTAACGTCATTGATGAGGTCATGGCGCAGCAATTGCCTGCTCGACACATTGACGCTGACGAACAAGGGGTAATTGCCCCCCATCATGTCTTGCCACTTAGACAATTGCTTTGCTGCCTCATCCAGCACAAAGAGACCAAGCTGAATAATCAAACCAGATTGCTCAGCAACTGGAATGAATTCTGCCGCTGGCACATCGCCGCGTTTAACACTCTTCCAGCGCAGTAGAGCTTCAAAGCCTGCAATCGATTTATCTGCAAGGCGCACAATCGGTTGATAGTGAACGCTCAGTTCCTCGCGCTCGATAGCACGGCGCAGGTCGTTTTCCAGCGAAAGTGGATTGTTTTTGAGATTGCGGAAGATAGGGCGGAAAGCCTCAATCCGGTCGCCACCTGCGCGTTTTGCTTGCAACATGGCAAGCTCTGCATCGTTCAAAATATCTTCGTTCTGCTGATATTGCCCGTCATACATGGCGATACCGATGGAGGTCGACAAAAACACTTCTTCTTCGCCAAAAGCAATCGGCGCTTTAATGGCACGGCGAAGGCCATCAGCAAAGGCTGCAATCCGCTCTGCGTCTTGTTCAGATAAAAGCAGCAGACCAAATTGGTCGCCGCTCAACCGCGCAAGGCTATCTTGCGGTTTAGTAAGGCGGGTTAAGCGGCGGGTAATTGCGATGATGATGCTGTCGCCAACAGAAATGCCGAGACTGTCATTGACCTGTTGGAAGCGGTCAATATCGATGATGAACACAGCAGGCTTACTTGCGCCAGAAACGTTTGCATTTGTCAGCGCGGTATTAATGCGGTCGATAAATAGAGTGCGGTTTGCAAGGCCTGTTAGGTTGTCGTGAACGGCATCATGCAGCATACGCTCTTGCGCCATGCGACGATCTGTTACATCCAGCATCGTGCCCACACAACGCACCACTTCGCCATCAGGGCCAACAATCGGGCGGGCGCGGAGTTTGAAGGAGCGGAAATTTCCGTCTTCTGCACGTAGTCTGAAATCTTGTCCGATCTTGCCACGCTTATATTTTATGATCGCATCAAGGGTGGCTTTAAACCGATCGCGGTCGGCAGGGTGTAAAGCTTGCAACCAAAGCCGGGCCGGTCCCTCAAGGCTATTTGGTTTAAGGCCTAGAACTTTTTCAACTTTACCAGCGGTCGTTATGCGGTCGCGTTGAATATTCCAATCCCAAACAATATCGCCAGCACCAACAAGTGCGAGCGCTTGCCGCTCGGTGTCGCTTACGTAGTTTTCTGCCAATGCCCCACCAGAAAATGCGTGCTGCATAACAGTAAAGCCCACCAATAGGACAAAGAGAACCAAACCACCAATGAGGGCAGGTTGAACGATGTCGCTGGTCAAAATGCCAGTAACCGTTGCCCAAGCTGCGGCGATCCACGCAACGAGCAAAAGCCACGTTGGTAAAATCATGATTGCGCGGTCATATTTTCGAAACGACAAATACAAAATCAGCGGGACACCTAAAATCGCAGTTAGGGCCGCAGATATGCGTGCAATACCAGCAGCAACTGGTGGGTCGTAAAAAGCAATGCCGAGTAGGGCTGCAAGCGCTGCCAGCCAACCAAGGGCGACAGTCGTATAGCTAATGTGCCATCTGTTTAGGTTCAAATAGGCAAACAAAAAGATGTGCAAAGCGGCAGCAAAGAACACTTCAGTGCCCGCACGCCAGAATTGATCTTCACCCGGTCTGGTGTCGACAAGCTTGTGCCAAAATCCAAAATCAACGCAGACATAAAGCAAAACCGCCCATGATAGGATTGCGGTTGCTGGGAACATGGCAGTCCCTTTAACAACGAAGAGGATGGTTAGGAAAACGGCAAGAAGGCCTGAAATGCCGATGACGATGCCACGGTAAAGAGTGAAGCTGTTCACCGATTCTTTGTAAGCATTTGGTTCCC
>JBDVXS010000146.1:0-32862 GCA_039964305.1 Hyphomicrobiales bacterium | reverse complement strand
GGCTCTGGCTCTGGCTCTGGCTCTGGCTCTGGCTCTGGCTCTGGCTCTGGCTCTGGCTCTGGCTCTGGCTCTGGCTCTGGCTCTGGCTCTGGCTCTGGCTCTGGCTCTGGCTCTGGCTCTGGCTCTGGCTGGATTTCGGCGACGATCGGTTCTTCTATAACGGCGGCTACTTCTTCAACCTCGGCGATTTCTTCGATCACCTCTTCAACAACAGGTTCTTCCTTCTTTCTGCCGAAAGAGAAAATCCGTTTTAAAAGACCTGGTTTTTTGTCGCTCATATCGTTCCTATTCGCGCATTCAATTAGACAAATGCAACGAGTTCATTATCCGTGCGGCCTGTGATTCGCATGTTGATAATCTCACCCTCTTGGCCTTGGTTCAAACGGGTAAGTGTAAATTGTTCTGTACGACCCAACCTTGTGCCGTCTTTCAAGAGACGTTCAACCAAGATGGAGGCGTCGCTCCCGACGGCTTTTTCTAGGTGAGCCCCTAATTTTGCCTCGCCCTTTTCGCGTAATTTTCGAGCACGATCTTTAATAGTGGCACCGTTTACTTGCGGCATCTTTGCAGCAGGTGTGCCAGGGCGCGGCGAATAAGGAAACACGTGCAGATGGGTTAGATTGCACTCATCTACAATGCGCAAAGAATTTTCAAACATTGCGTCTGTCTCGGTGGGGAAACCTGCGATGATGTCGGCCCCAAAAACAATATCGGGGCGTTTTTCGCGCACTTCATTGCAAAACTGGATCGTGTCTTCGCGCAAGTGACGACGCTTCATGCGCTTTAAAATCATGTTGTCGCCCGATTGCAGGGACAAATGAAGATGCGGCAAGAGGCGGCGATCATGGTGGATGGCTTCCATCAATGGCGGATCTACTTCAATTGAATCAATCGAAGAAAGCCGCAGGCGTGGCAGCTCAGGCACTGATGTCAGAATATTTTGCACCAATGTGCCAAGCGTCGGCGTGCCAGCAAGGTCGGCGCCATAAGATGTGATATCGACACCAGTAATGACGACTTCGAGGAAACCATTTCCAACGAGCCGTTTCACCTGATCAATCACCGCGCCCATAGGCACAGAGCGAGAATTGCCACGGCCAAAGGGGATAATGCAAAAGGTACAGCGATGGTCACAGCCAGTTTGCACCTGAACAAAGGCGCGGGTGCGGTCGCCCATGGCATCGACCATGTGTGGCGCGGTTTCTGTCACGCTCATAATGTCGTTGACGACGATTTTCTCTTCAGCGCTCACACCAAAATCTGGCAGGCGGGTATAACTTGAGGCTTTGAGTTTTTCCTCATTGCCTAAAACTGCGTCTACCTCTTCCATATTGGCGAAGGTTTCAGCTTCGGTCTGGGCAGCGCAGCCTGTAACCAAAACACGTCGGTCAGGGTTTTCCCGTTTAGCGCGGCGGATTGCTTGGCGGGCTTGGCGCACGGCTTCGCCTGTTACCGCGCAGGTGTTCACCAAAAGCGTGTTTTCAAGGCCAGCCTCTTCTGCCGCACGCAGCATCACTTCACTGTCGAGCGTATTAAGCCGACAGCCCATGGTGATGATATCGAGGTTTTTGGCGTCACTCATCTATATCTGCTCTGCCAAGCCAAAGGGGTCATTGGTTTCAACCATTTCCCAATCAAGGTCATTAAGATGGACAACACCAACAGCTTCATAAGCGGTTGGCCCTGTCATCAAAATGCGATTGTTCTCGGTCCACTCTATTGTCAGTTTACCACCGGGTAGATTAACACCGACTTCGCGACCAGTGCGCTTAGTGCGGGCAGCACAGGCAGCAGCAGCGCAGGCAGCAGAGCCGCAAGCTAAAGTAAGGCCAACACCACGCTCCCAGACTTTAAGATTGATTTCCGTCTCACTCACCACTTGGGCCAAAGAGATATTGGCTTTTTCAGGAAAGATTGGGTGGTTTTCTAAAAGCGGTCCGAAGCGTTCAAGGCTGTAGGTTTCAACATCATTTTGAACCCAGAAGATTGCATGAGGGTTACCCATGTTGGCAACTGATGGTGAATGCAGCACTGGCTCGTCGATGGGGCCGATTTGCAATTCAATCATGCGCGTGTCGCGAAACTCTTCGGCCAGTGGAATATCTTGCCAGTCAAATTTCGGTTCGCCCATATCAACGGTGATCAGCCCATTATCCAATCGCACCGCCTTCAATATGCCGGGGGAGGTTTCAAGATTTAATTGAGTGCCGCCTTCTGCGTTTAACATAACATCGGTAACACAGCGTGTACCGTTGCCGCAGGCTTCTGCTTCTGACCCATCAATATTATAGATTTTGACATAAGCATTGGTGCCATTGGTTTGTGGCGGTTCAATTGCCATTAACTGGTCAAAATGCAGCATGTCATTTTTGCCAAGCACAGCGGCCATCTTTCCCGTTAGTGGTTTTTCAGAGCCACGCAGATCAGCGACGAGAATTTTGTTTCCCGCCCCATTCATTTTAAAAAGAGGTACAGCGTTATCGCTCATCGTTTATGTCCAGCTTTATGATTGCCGACTATATGGCGCGAAACAATGATAAATACTAGGTTTGAAGCCTAATTTGATTTTTGGCCATCTAATGTTGCTGATGCAATTTTTTCTGTTGATTGTGTTACTTGGCTGCTTTTCAAGATTTCTTGAATTTGCGCCACGGCTGCATTCACCTTTAATTCTAGCATTTTTCGACCAATTTTTGCATTGGCTTTGCTTGGATCGCCAGACATGCCAGATGAGGTGCCTCGCGGGTTTAAAATAGGGTGCTTGTGAACTGAACTTGGTTTTATATATAAAAGTTCCGATGTGTCGCGTATGCCGGCGTGATAGCCGATTTCGGCTTCTGTGTATCCTGCATTTTGTAGAAATTCGAACTGCCCATTTTTAGCATAATAATCGCCAATGTGACGAACGATCATATCTTCGCCTTGCCACTTTTGCGATAACAGTTTCGCGACATTTTCTTGCGCGGTCTGGTTGCCTCCGCTGTCTCCAACAAAGAAGATTTTTTTGAAGCCGTGCGCTTTCATGCTGCGTGCGGTTGCAATGAGGAGTTGCTCAAACAATGTTTCTGACAAGCTGATGGTTCCTGCAAATCTCATGTGGCCATCCGGGGTCGGCTCAATCGCGCCTTCAGGAACATGATCAATGGCAGGGGCAACAAGTGTTTTCCCTAAAGCACGGGCAATGTTGTGTGAGGCTTGAGTCACAACAATGTTGTGTTTGCCAAGAACCGCGTGTGGACCGTTTTGCTCTATGCCAGCTGTCGGAATGATCACACTGTCATAGCCATCTTCAAGCGCTTTATGGACTTCTGTCCATGTTAGTTTCGCCAGATGGACGCTGGGGAGCTGATTTTGGAATTGCTGTATTTTGATCGAGTTTGAAACGTGGATGTAGCCAAGCACTAATGCGCAAAGGGCGAGGCCTGCGATTATTTTGCGTCTTGGGTTATCCAAAACCCCTCCCAATAGCCCTGATGCCCAGTAAAAAGGTTTGAAATATATGTCAGTGACAGATTTGAAAGGGTTAGGTTCTTCTCTACTGAGACCATAAGTGAGTTTTTCAAAACCGCGCGGAATGTAATGACTTTTTCCTATTTGATCCCAGAACGAAAAAATGAGGCCGAAGTTTTGATCAAAATGCTTTGGATCTGAACTGTGGTGCACCTGATGCTGGGCGGGGCTAATCAGTATTTTGCTCAACCAATAAGGATAATTTAGCCAGATGTGCGAATGGCGTAAATTGTAACCAGCGATATAAAATCCAAAACTGATGATGTTCAGGCCAAACAATGTGAGCGCCTGAGGTTCTTCACCTGTTAGGTAGAATAGGCCCGCAAAAGCAATGCCGCCAAGCACGGATACAACAAACGCTGTAATGAAGAGATCAACGGGGTGCATTCTGAATAGTGTGATTGGCGTTAGTTTTTCTGCCGAATGGTGCACTTTGTGAAATTCCCACAAGATGGGAATGTGATGTTGAGCGCGATGGCTCAAATAAACACCAAGATCAATCGCAATGACGCTCACGATTGTATAGATGATCAATCCAATTTCGCTGGTGATAATTGGGCTTTCGGGCTGACCAAGGAATTTTGACATCGTGTTGTTAAACATCAACGCAAAGCCGTGAGTGCCAATGAGATACTGAGTGACGACGCCGTAGTAGACGACGCTATTGACGAGGAAATATTTAACGTCCTGCCATGTTGATGCGTGCGAATAAGACTCTTTATCAAACACAAAGGCTAGAAAGCTTTTTTTGCTTTTAGTGCCTTCGCCTTCGCCTTCATCATCGTGGTCGTGATTAAATTGGAGGTATGCGATAAAAGCTAAAACGATGGCGCTCACCAAATACAGCCAGTAAACGCGCGAGTGTGGAGCAAATACGGAGAGGTATTGGCTGATTACATTTACTTTAATTTGTTCCAAAAACATTTTTCACAAGACCATTGGTAAGACTGATGGCCTAATTATTGTCATGAGAATGAATAAATTTCGTTAATTCATGCCTTTAATAACGTGTGTTTTAGACGCGGCCTGCGCGTATAGTAATCGGCCAGCGGATAGAGAGCGCTCCGTCCGTGTCGATTATGTTCGCAACATCGGCGCGCATGGTTTCAATAATATCATCGCGACCTGCTGCTTTGGCGCGTTTACCTGCGGACCATGTGTTGCAATAATTTGCGAAATGATCGACTGACCATGTGCGTTCAATGGCAAGGCTTGGCATTTCTATCGGTTCAAAAGGAAACGGAAAATCTTTGTATCCATTTTCAACATTTTCCCGACCCTTTGGCCAAAAGGGGTGAATTTCCTTCCAGTAAAAATCGTCTATGCGTTGGCTTGCAGGCCCATCCACTTCCAAAACGCCATAGGTTATGAGGGCAATAATGCCACTTGGCTTTAAGACACGTTTTGCGTCTTCGTAAAATGCAGGTAGATCGAACCAGTGGGCAGCTTGTGCTGCAACCACTAAATCAGCGCTTTGGTCTTTCGCGTCAATTTTTTCCGCTGGGCCAACATTGTAGGCGATGGCGGGGTGAGCGGTTGCGTTTGCAATTTGGTCAGTGCTGACATCGCTCGCGAGGACAGTGTCGAAATGTTCGGCCAGCAACAAAGAGAATTGTCCGTTGCCGCATCCAACATCGATCGCCAGCTTTTTGGTGGGGCAACTATTGGCCAATGTTTGGGCAAGGTGTGCGGGATAGGTCGGGCGATATTGCGCGTAGGCATCGCCTCGATCTTCAAAATGGCGATTTTTCATTTCTTCATCACTGGGCTCATCATTAAATACCGGCCACTTTTTCATGCCAAATAAAGAAGACGAAATCCAGCAAAAGAAAAAGCGCGGTCAAGACCGCGCTCCTCTTGAGATTGTTTTGTGCTGTTTATTCAGCGTCTGGTGAAAGCAAAGCCTTCCACAAAACTGCGCCAATTATGGCGCCAACGATTGGTGCTGCCCAGAAAACCCAAAGTTGCTGCAACGCCCATGGTTCAGCAAAAATTGCAACGCCAGTTGAGCGCGCTGGATTGACTGAGGTGTTGGAAATTGGGATTGAGATCAAGTGGATCAAGGTCAAAGCTAGACCGATTGAGATGGGTGCAAAGCCTACCGGAGCAATTTTGCTGGTTGAACCCAAAATCACAATCAAGAAAATGGCGGTTAAGATGACTTCAGCAATAATTACGCTGATCAAAGAGAAACCACCTGGCGAATGTTCGCCAAATCCATTTGATGCAAAGCCGCCGACTGATGTGAAGTCTGACTTTCCAGATAAAATGAGAAACAAAGCAAGGCCCGCCAATAAGGCGCCGACCACTTGTCCGATCACATACATTGGCAATTCTTTGAAAGAAAATTTCCCAGCGACTGCAAGGCCAACTGATACAGCTGGATTAAAGTGCCCGCCAGAAATGCCGCCGACTGCATAAGCCATTGTTAAGACGGTTAGACCGAATGCGAATGAGACCCCCAATAAACCAATACCGACATCTGGAAATGCGGCTGCGAACACAGCACTACCGCACCCACCAAAAACTAACCAGAATGTGCCAAAGGTTTCTGCCATTAATTTTTTCACGTTAATCCTCTATAGATAGCAAAATACAACGCGAGTTTATATATTTAAGGTTGTAATGCAACTTTATTCTACCCAGAGGTGCATTATTGTCTGACAATATAAAGTTTGGCTTTATATATTTTAAGGCAAGAAATCAGCCATTTGTCTGAATTTAAACGCCACTTACGCCTTGCGAGCCAATGGTGGGGGCAGAATCATTGAATTTCCTGCCTTCTCATACCTTAGACCTTATTGCGTCACTTATATTGCTGTGCTACGAAAGCGCAAATTTCGGGCAAACTTCAATTATCTCCTATAAAGGCAAGATGATTTTATTAAGTAAAATCAGGGGTTTAATGAAAAATTTGTCTGAGCAAATATTCAAACGAGACACGATAGGGTTCCAGTGACTGCATCTTCTCCTCTCTCCGGTGTCGCTGATCGTTATGCGGGTGCGCTGTTCGAGCTGTGCACAAATGCTGCGAAAATCAAGGCAACCGAAAAAGATTTGAACGCGCTTGATAAAAGCCTTTCAGATAGCGAAGACCTGACTCGGCTTATTAAAAGCCCTGTTTTTTCAACGGAAGATCAGGTTCGTGCGATTGACGCGCTTCTCGCTAAATCAAAGACTTCTGATATGACAGCGAACTTCATTCGCGTGGTTGCTCAAAACCGCCGCTTGTTTGTTTTGCCTGCCATTATCGAATCATTCCGCCGCATGGCAGCTGATGCTCGTGGCGAAGTCGCAGGTGATGTGACGTCTGCTGTAAAGCTTACTGCCGCACAGCTGAAAGACCTAAAGGCAGCACTAAAGGCCAAAGTTGGCAAAGACGTGGCGCTGAACGAAATTGTTGATCCATCTGTTCTTGGTGGCCTTATTGTTAAGGTTGGCAGCCAGATGATTGACACGTCCATTCGGACAAAACTTACTTCCCTCAAAATGATGATGAAAGAGGTCGGCTGATGGAAATCAAAGCCGCGGAAATTTCCGCAATCCTCAAAGAGCAAATCGCGAATTTCGGCAAAGAAGCGGAAGTTTCTGAAGTCGGTCAGGTGCTTTCCGTCGGTGACGGTATCGCCCGCGTTTATGGTCTTGATAATGTACAGGCCGGTGAGATGGTCGAATTCCCTGGCGGAATTCGTGGCATGGCGCTTAACCTTGAGAGCGACAACGTAGGTGTCGTGATCTTTGGTTCTGACCGTGACATTAAAGAAGGCGACACAGTTAAGCGTACAGGCGCTATTGTGGACGTGCCAGTTGGCCGTGGTCTACTTGGCCGCGTGGTTGATGCGCTCGGCAACCCGATTGACGGCAAAGGCCCGATCGAAGGTGACCGTGTTCGTGTGGACGTAAAAGCACCGGGCATTATCCCACGTAAATCTGTGCACGAGCCAATGTCGACAGGTCTTAAAGCGATTGACGCTTTGATCCCAGTTGGTCGTGGCCAGCGTGAGCTTGTGATTGGTGACCGTCAAACTGGTAAAACAGCGATCATCCTCGACACATTCTTGAACCAGAAGCCAATCAACCAAGGTAAAGACGAAGGCAAAAAGCTTTATTGTATTTACGTGGCTGTTGGTCAAAAACGTTCAACTGTTGCGCAGTTCGTGAAAGTTCTTGAAGAGCGTGGCGCTCTTGAGTACTCAATCGTGATTGCAGCGACAGCTTCTGATCCAGCGCCGATGCAGTATCTTGCACCGTTTACTGGTTCTGCGATGGGCGAATTCTTCCGCGATAACGGCATGCACGCTTTGATTGGTTATGATGACCTGTCAAAACAAGCGGTTGCTTATCGTCAAATGTCACTTCTTCTTCGTCGTCCGCCAGGACGTGAAGCCTATCCAGGTGACGTTTTCTACTTGCACTCTCGTCTTCTTGAGCGTTCAGCGAAATTGAACGAAGACAATGGTTCAGGTTCAATGACAGCACTTCCAGTGATTGAAACACAAGGTAATGACGTTTCTGCGTTTATTCCAACAAACGTGATTTCAATTACAGATGGTCAGATCTTCCTTGAGACAGACTTGTTCTACCAAGGTATCCGCCCAGCTGTGAACGTTGGTCTTTCGGTTTCCCGCGTTGGTTCATCTGCTCAAATTAAAGCGATGAAACAGGTTGCTGGTTCGATTAAGGGTGAATTGGCCCAGTATCGTGAAATGGCAGCGTTTGCGCAGTTTGGTTCTGACCTTGATGCCTCAACTCAGCGTTTGTTGAATCGCGGTGCGCGTTTGACAGAGCTTTTGAAGCAACCACAGTTCTCTCCGCTTAAAACGGAAGAGCAAGTGGCTGTTATCTACGCTGGTGTGAAGGGTTATCTTGATACACTTGAAGTAAGCCAAGTTGGCCCATTTGAGCAGGGTCTTTTGACCAGCTTGCGTGGCGACCACCAAGGTCTTCTTGATCAGATCCGTGATGACGCGAAACTGACAGACGAATCAGAAGGCAAATTGAAAGACGTGATTGAAGCGTTTTCAAAATCATTTGCTTAACTGAAACAATCAAGGGCGAGGCGATTATGCCTCGCACCTTCCTTTAATGACTTTTGACCAAAGGGACCTCGATGGCGAGCCTTAAGGATCTTAAAAATCGGATCGCGTCTGTTAAAGCGACGCAGAAGATTACAAAAGCCATGCAGATGGTGGCAGCAGCGAAGCTTCGCAAAGCACAAGACGCAGCAGAAGCAGCGCGTCCTTATGCTGAGCGTATGAGCTCAGTTATGGCCAATATTTCTGCAGGCGTACAAGGAAGCGATAACGCACCGAAGCTTATGGCAGGTAGCGGCAAGGATGATGTGCATCTTATTGTTGTTATGACAGCTGAGCGCGGTCTTTGCGGTGGCTTCAACTCATCAATCGCACGGATTGCCCGCGAAAAAGCAACTGCCCTTATGGCAGACGGCAAGACGGTGAAAATGATTTGCGTTGGTAAAAAAGGCTATGATGCTTTGAAAAGCCAATTTGCTGATCAAATCATCAAGTTGATTGAGCTTAAAGATATAAAGCAGGTCGGTTTTGAAAATGCGGCTGACATCGGCAAAACGGTCATCGACATGTTTGATGGCGAAGAATTTGATGTTTGCACAATCTGCTACTCAGAATTCCAGTCTGTCATCAGCCAAATTCCTACAGCCCAGCAGATTATCCCTGCTGATGTGCCGGAAGCTGGCGAAGGTGAAGGCGATGCGGTTCAGTATGAATATGAACCGGAAGAAGGCGAAATTCTCGAAGACCTTCTCCCGCGTAACATTGCCATGCAGATTTTCCGTGGTTTGCTTGAAAACGGCGCTTCTGAACAGGGTGCACGTATGAGCGCTATGGACAACGCGACACGCAATGCGGGCGACATGATCGACAAATTGACGATTAGCTATAACCGTCAGCGTCAGGCTCAAATTACTAAAGAATTGATCGAAATTATTTCTGGTGCAGAAGCACTGTAACCAGAACCTTATTGACCCCGCCTTTGGCGGGCATGAGTAAAGACCGAAAGGGAAAGAAATGGCTAAAGCAGCAGCTACGAAAGCAGCGCCAAAAAAGGCCGCACCGAAGAAAGCAGCCTCAAAGGCAAAAGGTGCCGCTGGTCGCGTAACGCAGGTGATTGGCGCGGTTGTGGATGTTCAGTTTGATGATCATCTGCCACAAATTTTGAACGCTCTTGAAACGGACAACGGCGGTAACCGCTTGGTTCTCGAAGTTGCTCAGCACTTGGGTGAGAACACAGTTCGTACAATCGCGATGGACGGTACTGAAGGTTTGGTTCGTGGTCAGGAAGTATCTGACACGGGTGAGCCGATCTTGGTTCCTGTTGGCGACGAAACACTTGGCCGCATCATGAATGTGATTGGTGAGCCGGTTGATGAAGCTGGCCCAATTAAAACAAAAGCAAAACGCGGTATCCACCAAGAAGCGCCAGCTTATGTTGAGCAATCAACTGAAGCTGAGATCTTGGTAACAGGCATTAAAGTTGTTGACCTTCTCGCTCCTTATTCAAAAGGTGGTAAAATTGGTCTCTTCGGTGGTGCTGGTGTTGGTAAAACCGTTTTGATTATGGAATTGATCAACAACATCGCGAAAGCGCACGGTGGTTACTCTGTGTTTGCGGGTGTTGGCGAGCGTACACGTGAAGGTAATGACCTTTACTGGGAAATGGTCGAATCTGGCGTGAACAAAGAAGGTGGCGGCGAAGGCTCTAAAGCGGCTCTCGTTTACGGTCAGATGAATGAGCCTCCAGGAGCGCGTGCTCGTGTTGCTTTGACAGGTCTTACAATTGCGGAAGATTTCCGTGACAAAGGCCAAGACGTTTTGTTCTTCGTGGACAATATCTTCCGCTTTACACAGGCTGGTTCAGAAGTGTCAGCGCTTCTCGGTCGTATTCCTTCTGCTGTGGGCTATCAGCCAACACTTGGTACCGATATGGGCGCCATGCAGGAGCGGATTACAACGACAACAAAAGGTTCAATCACATCAGTTCAGGCCGTTTACGTTCCTGCCGATGACTTGACTGATCCGGCACCAGCTTCAACCTTTGCTCACTTGGACGCGACAACCGTGTTGAACCGTGCGATTGCTGAAAAAGGTATCTACCCTGCGGTGGATCCACTTGATTCAACTTCACGTATTCTCGACCCATTGGTTGTTGGCCAAGAGCACTATGATGTTGCACGTTCTGTGCAGGAAATCCTTCAGCGCTACAAAGCTCTGCAAGACATCATCGCCATCCTCGGCATGGACGAGCTTTCAGAAGAAGATAAACTTACAGTGGCTCGTGCCCGTAAGATTGAACGCTTCTTGTCACAGCCGTTCTTCGTGGCGGAAATCTTTACTGGTTCACCTGGTAAATTGGTTTCTCTTGAAGATACAATTTCTGGCTTTAAAGGTCTTGTGGCTGGTGATTACGATCACCTCCCAGAAGCTGCTTTCTACCTCGTTGGTGATATCAACGAAGCGAAAGAAAAAGCTGAAAAGCTCGCTGCTGAAGCGGCTTAGTAATGTTGGATCGGGCAGATCTTTCGCTTGACGATTGTGTCAACGAAACCTGCCCGTGGTCCGGCAAACCGGTAAGTGCCGATAGTTTGACCCTCTACAATGATAAGGTCGTCGGTTTTTGCAATACGGGATGTCGGGATAAATTCGAACAAGCTGCCTCGCATTTTGATGCAGCGCTGAATGAAGAGAAAACGAATGGCTGACGCTTTCACATTCGAACTCGTTTCACCTGAGAAGCTGATCTTCTCTGGCGATGCAACCGAAGTTATGGTCCCAGGCTCTGAGGGTTACTTTACCGTCATGAGCAACCACGCGCCGTTTATGTCTACGGTTAAGCCGGGCGTTGTTGAAGCAAAGCTTGCTGATGGTGTTGAGATGAAAATCTTCGTCAAAGGCGGTTTGGCTGATGTTTCACCAAACGGTTTTACTCTACTGGCTGAACAAGCCGTTGAAGTGGCTGCAATGGACAAAGCAATGATGGACGACCAAATTTCTGCTGCTGAAGCAGATCTTGAGGCCGCCATTGACGGCAAAAAACAGGCAGCACAAGAGAAGGTAGATCAATTGAAAGAAGTGAAAGCTTCACTCGGTCTGTAATCTTCCTTCGATATTGAATTTTAAAAGCGGGCTTTTTAGCCCGCTTTTTTATTTGTCAAAATGCAGCTCTATTCAGCCGCTTCAATCTTATCTTGCGTTTTGGTCTCAAAATCGCTGGCATCGTGGCGTTCATGCAATTGTTCGCTTAATTCGCCAAAGGCACGGTTGACCATTTTGCCTCTTTGAACCGCAGGACGTGCGTCAATTTCTTCAGCCCAACGGGTTAGGTTTTTATAAGAACCTGCATCAAGGAATGTCGCGGAATCTCCATAAATACGGCCCAGAACCACCAGACCATACCAAGGCCAAATGGCAATATCTGCAATGGTGTATTCATCCCCTGCAATGTACTTATTGTTTGCCAATTGACGGTCCAACACATCCAGCTGACGTTTGGTTTCCATCGCAAAACGGTTAATTGGGTATTCCATTTTGAAAGGTGCGTAATGATAAAAATGTCCAAAGCCACCGCCGAGGTAGGGTGCAGAACCCATCTGCCAAAACAGCCAATTCAGACACTCAGTACGGGCAGCCGTGTCTTCAGGGATGAAGGCCTTAAATTTATCAGCTAGATAAAGCAGGATCGAACCTGATTCAAAAATCCGCGTTGGTGGATTGGTGCTGCGGTCCATCATTGCAGGAATTTTGGAGTTTGGATTGATTTCCACAAATCCGCTGGAGAATTGATCGCCCTTACCAATACTAATCAGGTAGGCATCATATTCCGCGCCAGAATGACCAAGCGCCAAAAGCTCTTCCAGCATTACGGTTACTTTTACACCGTTGGGTGTTGCAAGCGAATGCAGCTGAATTGGATGGTTGCCGACGTCTAAAACCTTATCATGGGTAGGGCCCGCAATCGGACGATTGATATTGGCAAACTCGCCGCCGTTCTTTTCTTCCCACTTCCACACTTTTGGTGGGGTAAATTCGTCTTGTTCAGCCATTTTTCAAACTCCCATTAAGCACAGCAAAGCTGCATTGTTCATCTTATTGAATATAGTGCTTTATGCCGCAAATCATAGCAAGACTGTCACACACAGAGGTGATCACACTGTTCAACAATCAGAAACGATCGCTACCAAAAACTTTGCGGATCGACATCAATTTGCAACTGAACCCCGTTGCGAGGGTTCTGGCATCCGTTCAACCAGCCTTTAATATAAGATTGAATATCAAGGCTCTTTGGCGCTTGGATGAGTAATCGGGCGCGATATCTTCCGCGCACCATAGCGAGCGGCGCCTCAGACGGCCCAAGAACCAATATGCGCGCATCCTGTGGTGCACTCATCCGCAAATGCTGGCCATATTGCATGATGCTGGATTTGTCATTGCCTGAAATAATGAAGGAGACGAGACGGCCATAAGGCGGAAGACCGTTTTGTTTTCTCTGCTCGCTTTCCGCCTTATAAAAAGCGTCTCTGTCTCCCGCCAGTATCGCTTTCATCACCACATGATCAGGCGCATAGGTTTGCAACAGGGCGCGGGATTTGCCTCCCGCCCGTCCTGCACGTCCGGTTACTTGGCTCAGCAGTTGAAAGGTCCGTTCAGCCGCCCGCATGTCACCATTTCCAAGGCCCAAGTCCGCATCAACGACACCAACAAGGGCCAGTTTGGGAAAATTATGGCCCTTCGCTACCAATTGGGTGCCGATGATTATGTCCGCTTCCCCGCGCTCAATGGCGGCAAGTTCTTGCTTCAACCGTTTAGCCGTTGTGAACATGTCAGACGACAAGATGATCGACCGTGCATCTGGGAAAAGGGCGAGCACTTCTTCATGAATCCGTTCAACACCTGGCCCACAAGCAACCAAGGTATCTTCGCCATCACAGTTCGGACATTTGTCTGGTTTTCTAGATGAATACCCACAATGGTGGCATTCAATCGTATTGCGAAAACGGTGCTCCACAAGCCATGTTGCGCAATCTGGACATTGAAAACGAAAGCCACATTGGCGACAAAGCGTTAGGGGTGCATAGCCACGGCGATTGAGGAAGAGCAACGATTGTTTCCCCTCTTCCAAAGTCTGCCTCATGGCGGCCACCAAATCAGGCGCTAGCCAACGGCCCTTTTCAGGCGGATTAACCCGCATATCCAACGCCGTGAGCGAGGGCAATTCTGCATGGGAAAACCGCCCTTTCAGCACAACCTTTTGGTAGCGACCTTCTTCCGCATTTACATAACTTTCAAGGGAAGGCGTTGCGGAAGCGAGCACGACTGCAAAGCCACCAAGGTGACCCCGCACAACCGCCATATCTCTCGCATTATAAATTGCGCGGTCTTCTTGCTTATAGGCCATGTCGTGTTCTTCATCGACAATGATTAGGCCTAAATCTTGATAGGGCAGGAACAACGCAGAACGCGCACCGACAACAACGCGGACCTCACCATCCGCCACACCGCGCCAGACAAGCTCGCGGCGCTTGGGTGTAATGTCTGAATGCCATTCCGTTGGTCGTCCGCCAAAGCGCGCTGCAAACCGATCAAGAAACGCACCCGTCAGCGAAATTTCTGGCACCAAGATAAGAATTTGCTTGTTCGCGCGTATCGCTTCGCTGATTGCTTCAAAGTAAACTTCGGTTTTACCCGAGCCTGTGACACCGTCGATTAGGGTGACGCTATATTTGTCAGCATTCACTGATTGCCTTAACGCGGCGCCTGCTTCCTTTTGGCTTTCAAACAGGTCAACGGCGCTAAAGTCAGGATCCAGTTTGTCCGCAATTGGTTTGGGTGGCAGCAAAACGGTTTCAAGGGCATCCGCTTTTACCAAACCATCAATCACACTGGGTGTAACGCCCGCTGCTGCGGCAAGGGCTGATTTGGTCCACGCCATTCCATCATTGGCTAAGGTGAGGACTTTTTCTCGCGCGGGCGTCATACGGCTGGGTTTTTCGCCTTTGATACGAACACCCATAATCGGCTTTTCTTCGCTCAATGCTTTGGGTAACCGCACCACCATCCGCGCGACCAATCCGGGGCTGGAAAGCGTGTAGCGCGACACCCAATCAACGAAGCGACGAATCTCATGTGAGATCGGCGGAACGTCAAAAACTTCCACTAAAGGCCGCAGCTTCTTGGGGTCAACATTTTCGCTGTCTTGTACATCCCAAACAACGCCAATAACTGTGCGAGGGCCAAGTGGCACTTTGACAATCGAACCCGCTTCAACGCTCATATCGTCGTCGACCAGATAGGAATACGGCCCATCCGTTGGGACAGGCACCATCACAGCCACAACGTCACCAGCAACCTTCGTTACCGAAGGGCGTTGGTCCATCGTTGTTGGCGGACTCTTTTCCGGCGTGAAATCTGCTTGCTCTTCCTCAAAAAAGCCTAACAAATTGTCGGAAAGCCCCGAAGGTGGTTTTTGTCCAGTCATGTTTTCCGTAAACTAGTGGTGATTCACTGGGTACAGTAGCAAAACAACCGTGCATTTGCTCACGTATTCGGATACTGCAATAAGCAATTCGCATTCTATCCAAGGAAAGCTTTTCCCATGAAATTTTTTGTAGATACCGCAGATGTCGCCGAGATCCGTGAATTGGAGGCTACAGGCCTTTTGGACGGGGTGACAACTAATCCATCGTTGATTTTAAAATCAGGTCGCGAGATTAAAGAAGTGCTCGCTGAAATTTGTGAGGCCGTTGAAGGTCCCGTTTCTGGTGAAGTGGTGGCAATGGAAGCCGATGCCATGATTAAAGAGGGCAAGTTGTTGGCTGAAATTGCTGATAACATCTGCATCAAGCTGCCGCTTACCATGGAAGGTTTGAAAGCTTGTAAAGCATTGACGGATGAAGGTTACAAAACCAATGTCACGCTTTGTTTCTCCGCTAATCAAGCATTGCTTGCGGCTAAAGCGGGCGCAACGTTTATCTCGCCATTTATTGGTCGTCTCGATGATATGGCGATTGACGGTATGGAGCTGATTGAAGACATCCGCACCATTTACGATAACTACGGCTTTGAAACCGAAATTTTGGCAGCTTCTATTCGCACAGCCAATCACGTAAAAGACGCAGCGCTTGCGGGCGCAGACGTGGCAACCATACCGCCATCTACCCTAAAAGGACTGGTCAACCACCCGTTGACTGATAAAGGCCTTGAAGCATTTATGGCTGATTGGGCAAAAACGGGTCAGTCGATTACATAAATTGACTGTCTATGCTGCTGCTGGGCGAAGTTTTTTCAAAACCATAACAAGCCCACCAGCAAGCAAGCCCCAAAACGCGCCAGAAATTCCGAATAAAGACATGCCTGACGCCGTCATCAAAAAGGTGACGGCAGCAGCTTCGCGTTCCGTCGGTTCTTTGAAAGCTGAAAGCGTCGCATTGGTGAAAGCACCAATGAGCGCGAGGCCTGCAACGGCTTGAATGAGAATGGTCGGCGCTAGGCTTACAAAGGCAGTGATGCCTGCAGCTGTTAATCCAAAGAAAATATAACCAAGTCCGTTTGTGATGGATGCCCAATAGCGTTTGTCTTTATCAGGATGAGCCTCTTCACTGGAAACTATTGCCGCTGTGATTGCGGCAAGATTAACGGCAACGCCGCCAAAGGGTGCGGCCAATAGCGAAAGCGCACCAGTGGTCGAAAACCACAGGCGAGGTCGAAGCGGATAACCAAAGGTTTTCATCGCAGCGATGCCCGGAATATTCTGCGCTGCCATCGTTATAATATAAAGCGGCAGTGCCAAGCCGATTAGACCTGCAAAGGTGAATTCAGGCTTGACCAAAACCAGTTCAGGCTTTGCAGCCGTGGATAAGGTTTTCCATGTGTCTTGTGGCAAATCAACCGCGAAAAAGACCACAATCACAAAAGCCAAGAGGGCGGCAGGTACGGCTAATGGGCGTGAAAAGACGCCAACAATCACCCAAGCTAAAAAGATTGGAAGTCCGAGAGCAGGGTCTACGGCGATTGCTTTGAAAGGCTGAAAGCAAAGGCCAAGCAAAATACCGCCAAGCATGGCGCTGGCAAGCGATGCAGGTAATTTTGATACAAGATTGCTTAAGGGTTTGATGAAGCCGGAAAGAGTAAGCGCCACGGCGCAAATGAGAAACGCACCCACGGCAACAGGAAACCCACCTTCAACGCCGCCTGTGGTTACCAAAAAAGCAGCCCCAGGTGTGGTCCATGCACAACTGACGGGATTGCGGGTGAGGATTGCAAAGATAATGCAGCCAAGGCCCATTGCGATTGCGGAAATCATCAGGCCAGAAGCGGCTTCCGCATTGTTCGCACCCGTTGCGGTTAAGCCTTGCAGGACGATTGCAAAGGAGCTTGCAAAGCCAACAAAGGCGGCAAGCAAACCAGCAAAGCCTGCTTGCAAAGAAAAATCACGAAGCAAAGGGTATCTTTCGAGGGTTTGTTAAACAGAGGGATTAGGATTGGGCTAGAAAAATTTAACTTCTTTCGGTTTTACAGGCCCATCAGTTGCCTTTTCAATTGCCTTCTCGTCAACGGCCAATTGATCCGTCGACTGCGCTGCAGGCAGGAGGGAAACAATCACACCGCCACGATTGATGTCGCATACATAGCTTCCAGCTTGCGATGTAATGCGAACGCGGAAAACGTCAGCGCCTAATAGGTTAGAGCTGAGGGGGAGCACATTACCAGAATTAGGGAAACGGGTTGCAACCTCAGATGAGCAGGCAAGTTGAAGGTCAGCTGGCGCTGTTTCAACGGCTTGTTTAACTGTTGGCTTTGGGCCCGAAGAGCCTGTTGTTGTACAGGCAGCCAAAACGCTTGCAGCAATGATGCTTAGCAGGCTTGTGAAAACCGTTTTTGTTACTCGATACTCAGTCACGTCAAATTGCCCTATCAATAAAAATCAAACACCTGTTAGAAGGGCCGCACCTTGAAGCAGCATGATTACCTTCGCGCCTACTTTCGCACGGCTATATAAATCTGTCACATCGTCATTGGTAAGGCGAATGCAGCCAGAGGAAATATTAAGGCCAATCGACCATGGCTCGGTGGTGCCGTGAATTCGATAAATCGTATCGCGGCCCCCTTCATAAAGATAAAGCGCACGGGCGCCTAATGGATTTTCGGGGCCGCCTGGCATGCCTCCTGCCCATTTCGCAGCGAGTGGGTCGCGGGCAACCATTTCTGCTGGTGGTGTCCAGCGTGGCCATTCTGCCGTGCGCCCAATACGCACGATGCCAGCCCATCCAAAACCCTCACGGCCGACACCAATGCCGTAGCGCATGGCAGTGAAATTATCTTGTACGAGATAGAGGAAGTGCTTGTTGCCATCAATGATGATGGTGCCGGGCGCTTCTGCGGTTTTAAAGGGAACGACTTGGCGAATAAATTCTTTCGGCAATTGTCCCTTTTGTTTGAAATAGCGATAGGCGCGGCGCTTGCTGTAAGGCACCCATTGCAGGCGCTCGGTATCGTAGATGAGAGATTCACTTGCCCCACGGTCACTGGCGAGTGCTGGTAGCAATCCCGCTGTTGCGAGCGTGGCACTAGCGCCTGTCATTTGAAGGAAATTACGGCGTTTCATGGTCATTTCATCCACTTCTTTACGCGGTCCATATTATCCGAAATCCATTTTTCAGCAATCAATTGCGGTTCCATACGTTCAACTTGCATCGCATAGCTCATCCAAGCAATGTCTTTAGGTGAGAACTCTACATTGTCGAGAAATTGAGCCGCTTTCGGAGTGGTGTTGTTTAAACTTGAAGCGTATCCAAGTTGAAATTTTGAGTTATTCCAACTTGTTGTGGCCGTTGATTTTGAAAGCCATGCAGGGTCATCGGCGGGGTCTGTAATCGACCACTTTTCTGGGTTATGTGGTTCTTCTTTGAGCACGGTAATATCATGCAATTGAAAAACATGGTGTGGCCAGTAACAGTAAAAAGCGACAGGGCGGCCAACGGCGACAGCGGCATCAATAGATGCCATCGCAACGGTTTCTGAGGCTTGCAGTAACTGCATGGTTTTATCATAGCCATAGCTACGGGCTCTAACGCGTTCAATCTTGGTGGATGGCCAATATTTGTCGCCAATCCAGATTTCGCCTTTGCCATCATTGTTGGTATCAAATTTCGCCGCCATGATCGGGTCGGTTAAATCTTTGATGTTCTTGATGCCCGTTGCTTTTACGGTCTGCTTGGTCACGCAAATATTTTGCGTGGCTGAAACTGGTTTTTTGCCCAGCGTTAGTGTCTTTTTTTCTTCTGCGTAGCGATTGACCAAAGGGGTGAGGCTTGGCTGCCAGATTTCTGGGTGGATGTGAATGCTACCAGAATCGATGCCAACAAAAATACCGAGTGTTCCAAGGCGTTGCAGGTTGGTCTCAAGCTTAAACTGACCTTCTAACAGCTGCCCAATAATATGAGCGGTTGCTTGCGCTGAGGGCCAGCTTGGCACCCCAATATTGATTGTATCCGACTTGGTTTTCGCAAAAGCTGGATGAATAACCCCAGTCAGTAAGCTGCCAGTCAGTAAGCTGATAGACAAAAATATGAAAAATCGACGCATCACTACCCCCATATGGGTTTAGTCTATCAACTTTCAGGTGTTTGTGGAGTCAAAGCGTAGTAAACTCTTGTTCTGGTTATCGCGGCGGCTGGTTGAGCGCCTTTATATTTCGGCTTCTGAGTGCAGCCATGCAGGCTTCAATGCTTGCAAGAATAGCAACGATGACCAGCAAAGGTGTGTGCCCGACCCAAACGATGAGGGACCCTGCAATCAGGGGAAAACCGAAAATGCCGATGAAATAGCTAAGTGCGAAAAGCTGGAGTGTTTGCGGGACAAGGCCGTCTCTTGCGTCATTGGCGGCCATTGCCGCGAGAATTGGGTAGGATGCGCCATAACCAATGCCAAACATTATCGCGACCAAGATATAAAGCGGCTGCGTATTTTGCATGAGAATGAACACCACTACGCTGGCTGCCATGATTGCTTGTAAAGCCGCGATGGTTCGATAAGGCGAAGAGCCACCCTTAAAGCCAATGAGCAATAAACGGCACGATATAACGGTGAGCGTGTAGACGAGGAAGTAGATGGAATAATCAAGCCCTCTCGCATTGGCGAAAACAGTTTGGAAATTGGTCATGCCAGCAAACACACTCGCGCCGAACAAGGCCATTGTAATCGGCAGCCATGCTGGTGATTGCATGATGCGCTTTAAGGATGCCCAATCCAGTTTTGAGGCTGGTTCTGTTGTGGCGTTTTCGGCAAGGGCTTGCACACGGGTTGTGATAGCAAAAAACAATAAGCCGCTGCCAAGGCACAAAAGCCCCATCAGTTGAAAAACTTCAGGGATGGTAACGTCTACGTCTTGCAGCCAAGCGGCCAACACAGGCGATGTGCCAAAGCCGCCCATAATGAACATGGATAAAAGCGCGAAGGTTCGAATGCGTTCGCTTGCATCGGTGATGCGGGTGAGGACAACGGGTGTGAGGCTATAAAAAAGACCCCAGCCTAAACCCAGCAATATGCTTGCGACAATTAAGATGAAGCCAACTAAATTTGCTAAGCTGAACAAAATCAAACTGGCAGCCACTAAAGCGCCCGAAAGACTAAGGGTTCTCATGCGACCAATTTTGTCGGCAAGGTGCCCAGCGAAATAGACGGCAATTAAGGTGGCAACCGTTGTAATAGCGAGCATTTGCCCGACGTTTTTTTCGTTCGCACCAAAGGTTTGAAACAAATCTGGCAGCAAAAAGGTGAGACCATAGGTGCCCGATTGAACGAAACAGGCAGCAAAGTACAAACTTAAGATAATAGCACGTGACATGATGGCCGCTCTTGTGTGGTTTCAATCCATCAATCGAGCTTAGTCATCTATGATTGGTTTGTCCGTTAGAAAGCGGGGGCTGGTCAACAGCCTCGATGAGTTTGGCCCCATCGAGGCGTTTCTTGTGCCTGATGGCTTTAAGCGACCTTTAGGCCTTTTGCAGCCTTAACAGCTGCGTCTAAACCCTTGGTAATGTCGGCAATCAAATCATCTGCATTTTCAAGCCCGACAGAGAGCCGCACCAGCCCGTCGCCGATACCAAGCTCGGCGCATTCTTCTGCGCTTAGTCGTTGGTGCGTGGTGGTAGCGGGATGGGTCACAAGGCTTTTTGCGTCGCCCAAATTGTTTGAAATTTTGATGATGTTCAGTGCATTACAAAAAGCGAAAGCCGCCTTTTTGCCGCCGTGAATATCAAGTGCCAACATGGTTGAGCCTGCTGCCATTTGTTTCTTGATGAGTTCACGCTGCGGGTGCTTGTCTGAGCCTGGGTAAATCAGGTTTGAAAGGACTTCATTGCCGTCAAACGCATTGGCAATTTTATGAGCTGTTTCGGTTTGTCGTTCCACACGAAGTGGCAATGTTTCAAGCCCCTTTAGCAAAACCCATGCATTGAACGGGCTCATGCTTGGTCCTGTATGTTTGTTATAAGCAAACACTTTCTCGATATAGTCTTCTTCGCCAAGAATAATGCCGCCAAGACAGCGCCCTTGGCCATCAATGTGTTTGGTTGCCGAATAAACAACAACATCTGCACCAAGCGTGCGAGGGCGTTGCCATAGGGGTGTTGCAAATACATTGTCGATGATGACTGTTGCATCAACAGCGTGGGCGAGGGTGGAGACGGCTTCAATATCGATAACATCAAGGGTCGGATTGGTTGGTGATTCAAAAAAGCAGACTTTGGTGTTGGGCTTAATTGCTGCTTCCCATTCGTCAATTTTGGTGCCGTCAATTAAGGTGATTTCAATGCCAAACCGTGGCGCAAGCTCTTCAATGATGTAACGGCATGAACCAAACAAGGCTTTGGCTGCCACGATGTGATCGCCAGCGCTAGTAATGCTCATAATAGCGGAGTGAACGGCTGCCATGCCGCTTGAGGTTGCCATGGCGGCGGGCGCGCCTTCGAGCAGCTTCATGCGCTCTTCAAACATAGCAACAGTTGGATTGGCATAACGTGAGTAAACAAATCCGTCTGCATCGCCTGCAAACCGTGCTTCTGCAGCTTCGGCACTGTCGTAGACAAAGCCCTGTGTCAAAAACAGCGCTTCGCTGGTTTCGCCAAATTCAGAGCGTGTTGAGCCACCATGAACAAGATTGGTTGCAAGATCTAATGCGTGAGGATCAAAGAGGGAGGAGATCATGTTACTTTCCTAACAAAAAACCCGACCATACGATTGGTCGGGATGTCCCAGCTCCAACCGTTTAGCTGCTTATTTAACGTGGCCGCAAGCTGGTCGCTCAAATCACCACGGGATAAGAGCGTGTATAAACCCATCCTCACTTGGCGTCAATTCACAGATTGGTTAGGAACTTAGGAGCAAAACAAAGCAAAGGGCGAGTTTTATGGGTAAAGTTGGCAATTTGGCAGAGCATCATATTGCTGAACTGGTCGCAACCAATGCGATATCGGTGAGCCGAGCTTTGGATGCAGATCAAATACAACCCGCGAGCTTAGACCTTCGACTTGGCGAAATTGCCTACCGTGTACGCGCCAGTTTTTTGCCTGGCCCACAACGCTCTGTGATGGACCGTTTGCAATCAATAAAACTTCACGAGATTGATTTAAGAGAGGGTGCGGTTTTAGAGGTTGGGTGCGTTTATATCATTCCGCTGCTGGAACAGTTCAAACTGCCAAAAGGCA
Source organism: Hyphomicrobiales bacterium (assembly GCA_039964305.1). Classification (GTDB taxonomy): domain Bacteria; phylum Pseudomonadota; class Alphaproteobacteria; order Rhizobiales; family JACESI01; genus JACESI01. Next base: position 10,613 of record JBDVXS010000146.1, on the reverse strand, counting down.
TGACAGCTTCTTCCAGTCCGAAAAGTTCAACGGGTAGGCTGGATGTTTTCACCCGGGTCATTGCCGACCGTGCGCGTGAGTTTGATAAAGTGCCTGAAGCTTATGAGGGCCCCCTTTATATTGAGGTGAGCCCGCGGACGTTCCCTGTTGTGGTGCGCACAGGGTCACGGCTTAGCCAAATCAGGTTTAGAACGGGCGATACAATTTTGTCTGATAGTGCCTTGCAAGCTTTGCATGATAGCGAAACTTTGGTGGCCTCCAGCACGCCTTACATTCAAAACGGCATTTCTCTTTCTATCGACCTTAAAGGCGGAGAGGGTGGGCTGGTTGGCTACCGTGGTAAGCGCCATACGGGCGTGATTGATGTCGACAAAAAGGCGCAACATGATGTGCGTGATTTTTGGGAGCCAATTTATGCTCGTGGTTCTGGACCTGAGGTCGGCTCCATTATTTTGGACCCTGACCAGTTTTATATTCTAGCCTCCAACGAAGCGGTTCACGTGCCGCCAGACTATGCCGCTGAGATGGTGCCATTTGACCCGTTGGTTGGTGAGTTCCGTGTGCACTATGCTGGTTTCTTTGACCCTGGCTTTGGCCATTCAGCCGCTGGTGGAACGGGGAGCCGTGCGGTGTTGGAAGTGCGCAGCCACGAAGTGCCGTTCATTCTGGAACATGGGCAAAACATTGGCCGCTTGGTCTATGAACAAATGCTGGAACGTCCGAAAACACTCTACGGTGAAATTGCCACGTCCAATTATCAAGGTCAGGGCTTGAAGCTGTCAAAGCATTTCAAGCTACCTGAATAAGCCAACGCCCACTGCCTGTTTCATGGCGCTGTGAAACATTAAACTTTCGGCCCATGGCCAGATGAAACAATAAAGGCCGCAAAGCGCGGCCTCTATCTTATTAAAAGAGCATGTGACAGTTTTCCGCTTTATGCTTCATCCGCAGGTAATGCGTTTAACAAGCCGTAGCGTTCTTCACCTATTTTCTCGAGAAGCTCTAATTGCGTTTCCAAAAAGTCGGTATGACCTTCTTCATCGACAAGCAACTCATCGAAGATCTTCATTGAAACATAGTCACCTTCGGCTTCGCAGATTTCGCGAGATTTTTTGTAAGAAGTGAGGGCTTCCATTTCGCCAGCAAGATCAGCTTCCAGCACTTCTTTGACATTGCGGCCAATGTTAAGCGGTGCAACGGTTTGCAAATTTGGGTGGCCTTCCAAGAAAATGATGCGCTCAATAATTTTGTCAGCGTGGACCATTTCTTCAAGGCTTTCTTCTTTTTCTTTTTTGGCAAGCTTACCAAAACCCCAATCATCTAATAGGCGGTAGTGCAGCCAATATTGATTGATGGCGCCAAGCTCGAGATGGAGGGCTTCGTTGAGCCGCTCAATTACTTTTTCGCTGCCTTTCATGGGGTATTCCTTTCAGTTGGGAGGTATACCAAAAACATAGGGCAGTGATTTCTCAAAGTAAAGGCAATTTAGAATAATTCTAAACTGAGCTGGTTTTTGTATAATAGGAATTTAAACCAATGCAAAATTACTCTATATAAGGTGGCATATTTAAAGTTTTTAGAAGTTGATAATACGAAAAGGATTTGATTGTGAAATTTATAAACCAAGCACTCATCGCCAGCGTTGTTGCTGGTTTATGGTTGACGGGTGTGACAAGTGCTTCTGCGCAAAAACCGCCTTCGCTCGATGATATTCATTGGTATTTGTCGGATTCCTTTTGCAGTTTTTCAAGGGAAAATCATACCTTCAATTACGATGACCCTGAAAGCTGGCGTTATATTTTTATGACGGGTTTTCCCAATGATCAGGATGGTGAATTGGGCTATGCGCGGATTGATGGTCGCTTGCGTGAGTTGCAGGAAACGGAGCGGTTTAAAGCGGATGGGTTTGAGATCATCGTCTACAAAACGTGGGACAAAAACCCTTACACGGTAACCGTCGCGCGCAAAGCTGGTGCGGGTAGCCAAGAGAGCACCAATTATACTGGAAACATTCTTGTTGAGCGTAATGGTGTTGGCCACGGGACATCGTTTAAAGGCGATTGCGGCGTATAACGGGTTCTCTTCCTTGGGCACAAAAAAACTCCGACCATTTCTGGCCGGAGTTTTAATTTTTCAATCAAGCTGATTGCTTATTTAGGTAGCTCGCTGTCCATCCCCTTCACGTAGAAGTTCATGCCGGCAAGAACGCCATCTTCCGCCACTTCGCCATCTTTCAAGAACACAGTGCCGTCTTTCTTTGTAATCGGGCCTGTGAACGGATGGAATGTGTCGTTTTTGATGCTTTCAGCAAGTTTAGCAGCTTTAGCAGCCAACTCAGCAGGCATGTTCGTAAACGGCGCCATAATGACGTGCTCTTCTGTCATGCCATCCCACGTTGCTTGCTGGTTCCATGTGCCATCAAGAACTTGCTTTGTGCGCTTAACATAGTAGTGCGCCCAGTCATCAATGATGGCTGTTAGCTGTGTTTTCGGACCAAACTTGATCATGTCTGATGCTTGACCAAAGGCAAAGGCACCGCGTTCTGCTGCAACTTGCATGGCAGCTGTAGAATCGGTGTGCTGGGTCAAAATGTCAGCGCCTTGATCAAGGAGAGACTTCGCAGCATCTGCTTCTTTGCCTGGGTCAAACCAAGTGCTTACCCATACAACTTTCACTTTGAAGTCTGGGTTTACAGATTGTGCACCTAGCAAGAATGAATTGATGCCCTGCACAACTTCTGGGATCGGGAATGAAGCGATGTAGCCTGCAACGCCTGTCTTTGACATTGTGCCTGCAATCATGCCTTGAACATAACGACCTTCATAAAAGCGGCTATCATACGTTGAGACATTTGGATGCTCGCGTTTGAAACCAGTTGCGTGTTCAAACTTAATGTCTGGGAACTTCTTCGCAACCGAATTAGTTGGATCCATATAGCCAAATGACGTTGTGAAAATAAGGTCGTGGCCAGAGCGCGCGAGGCCTTCAATGGCGCGTTCTGCATCAGCACCTTCTGGCACGCTTTCAAGGAAAGTGGTCTCAACTTTGTCGCCGAGTGCTTGTTCAACCGCAAGACGGCCTTGATCATGCTGGTAGGTCCAACCGAAATCGCCGACTGGTCCGACATATACGAAACCTACTTTAACTTTGTCTTTGCCAGCAGCGATTGCGTTTTGCACCGTTGCTGTGGCACCAGCTGCAATCAAAGAGAGTGCTGCAAGTGCGCCGATTACTGTTTTTTTCATGACGTCCTCTGTACTTTACTAGGAAGCTTGGCGGTCTTGCCATGCTCTTTTGTTGTCAGCAAACTTGGTTGTTGCCATCGCCCAGTCACTATTTATCAGCGACGAACGGCAAGCCAAGACAAGCTGGGGTGTTTGATTGAATCAGTCTTCTGTTTCTTGAGATCAGAATCAAGACTAAAATTGTTGCAATATAAGGAAGTGCGGAAAGAAGTTGTGTAGGAACCTTGATTCCGAGCGCTTGAGCGTGGAATTGCAAGATAAGCACCGACCCAAACAGGTAGGCACCTGCAATGGCCCGCATTGGTCGCCAAGAGGCGAAAACCACGAGAGCTAAGGCAATCCAGCCGCGTCCGGCACTCATGCCTTCAATCCACTGCGTTGTATAGGAGAGTGATAGATAAGCACCAGCAAGACCCGCACAGGCACCGCCAAATAAGATCGCTAAGAAGCGGACGAGCAAGACGGGGTAGCCAATGGCATGGGCGGAACTATGGTTGTCGCCGACAGCTCGTAAGATCAATCCACTTCGGGTTTTGAACAAAAACCAAGAAACACCAAAAGCCAAAGCAAAAGATGCGTAGACCAGTATATCGTGACCAAATAGCAAATTGCCGATGAGCGGCAGGTCTGTCAGCCCAGGAATATCCATCTTAGGCAGTTTCAAACCGGGTAGGCCGATATAGGCGTTGCCGATGAGGCCAGACAAGCCGAGGCCCAGTAGGGTTATGGAGAGGCCTGTTGCAACTTGATTGGCGGCCATGACCAAAACCAACAAGGCAAAGAAGGCAGAAAGCAACATGCCGGCACCAACGGCAAATAAAATGCCTGCAGTGGCTGAACCCATTAGCTGCGCACCCGCAAAGCCTGCAATGGCGCCAATGATCATCATGCCTTCAACGCCAAGGTTCAATACACCTGAGCGTTCCACAACCAGTTCACCAATTGCCGCTATGAGTAAGGGTGTGGCCGCCGTCATGATGGTCACCGCGATTGCGAAGATAATGTCGACACTCATGAGCGCACCTCATTCATCCGCGCTTTGAGGCGGAGGCGGTAATAAATCAATGTGTCGCAGGCAAGAACGAAGAACAGCAAGATACCTTGGAACACGCTGGTGATTTTATTGGTGATCTTGAGGAAAATTTGCGCGTTTTCAGCACCGATATAGGTAATCGACAAAATGAAGGCTGCAATGAGGGCGCCGACAGGGTTAAGCCTGCCCAAAAATGCGACAATAATGGCTGTAAAACCATAGCCGGGTGAAATGGCTGGGCGCAGTTGATTGATTGGCCCTGCAACTTCGATGATGCCAGCAAGACCTGCAAGGCCACCTGAAAGGGCGAGGACGAGATAGACCGTTTTATCACGGCTAAAGCCTGCAAACTTTGCAGCTTTTGGCGCTTGACCCGCAAGCTTGATACCGAAGCCTTGGAAGGTGCGGCCCATGAAGAACAGCAAGATAAAGGCGACAGCGATGGCGATATAAAGGCCAATGTTCAAACGATCTGCGCCGATAATTGGCATAGACGCCCATTCATTAAAGTCGATCGTCTTTGGGAAGTTTAAGCCCGCTGGGTCGCGCCAAGGGCCGCGCACAAAATAGTCTAGAATGAGTTCTGCCACATAGACCAGCATGAGCGATGTGAGAATTTCGTTCGCGCCAAAACGCACTTTGAAGAGCGCGGGAATGAGTGCGAAAAACATGCCGCCCATAAAGCCGAGCATCATCATCAGTGGCAATGTATGCGGGCCTTGTAAATCAGGCAGTAGGACTGGAATGGTCGCCCCAGCAATAGCCCCCAGAATGAATTGCCCTTCTGCCCCAATGTTCCAAACATTAGCGGTGAAGCAGATGGTGAGCCCTGCTGCGATGAGGGCGAGAGGAATGGTTTTGACAAGAATTTCTTCAAGCGACCAAGCCTGAGTTAGCGGCTCGACGAAAAAGACATAGAGACCATTTGCGGGGTCTTTGCCGAGGAAAAGCAAGATAATGGCGCCCGCGATAAGGGTGAGAATAATCGCAATTACTGGGGAGGCGAACATCATCAATTTAGAAGGAGCGACGCGCCGTTCAAGCGTGAGTGGCATGCTGCACTCCTGTGTTTGACTGTTCAAAGCCTTCGCCACCCATTAACAAGCCGAGGCTCTCGCGGGTAACGGTTGCAGCTTGGACGAATGGAGAAAGACTGCCTTCATGTAAGACGGCGATTTCATCGGCCACTTCGAAAATTTCATCCAAATCTTGGCTGATAATCAAAACCGCCATGCCTGCCTCAGCGCTATCAATGAGGGTTTGTCTAATATGACGCGCGGCGCCCGCATCAACGCCCCATGTCGGTTGATTGATGACGATAATTTTTGGCTTACTGCCAAGCTCACGACCGATAACAAACTTCTGCAAATTACCGCCTGACAAAGAACCAGCGGGTGGGTTTTTACTGCCTCGGCGGACATCAAAATCGTCGCAGATTTCTTCGCGAATTTTATCGGCACTGGAGCGTTTTAAGCCAAAGATTGAACGTAATTCTTCGCTGATAGTTGCGCGGGTTAAAAGCACATTTTCGCTCATCGACATGTTGGGTGCTGCGCCATGACCAAGACGTTCTTCTGCGACGAAGGCTAGACCCATTTTGCGTCGTTGGTTGACGTCGGTTTGGCCAGATGGCTTGCCGAAAATTTCAAGCGATGACGCTTCCCCAAGACTTGCTTCACCTGTGAGGGCTGAAAACAATTCGTTTTGTCCATTGCCTGCAATGCCTGCAATGGCACCAATGGTTCCAGCTTTCAATGAGAATGAGATGTTATGGAGTGCTGTGCCAAACTGTGAATCTGTTGGCAGGGATAAGTTCTTCGCGGCCAAAACGGTTTCTGCTTCAGTTTGTTGTTTGGTGCTGGTTTTCACATCGGCCACACTGGTGCCAACCATCAAGCGAGCAAGTTCAGCTTTCGAGGTTTCACGCGGGTCGCAATGGGCGACGACTTTGCCGTGGCGTAAAATAGTGGCCGTGTCGCATAGGGCGCGTACTTCATCGAGTTTATGGGAAATATAAAGAATAGAGCGACCTTCATCGCGCAGTTTTTCCAAGGTTACGAAAAGTGTTTCAGCCTCTTGCGGTGTCAGCACAGATGTTGGTTCATCCATAATGATCAGCTTCGGGTCAGCCAACAAGCACCGCACGATTTCGACGCGCTGGCGTTCACCAACGGAGAGGTCTGCAATTTGTGCGGTGGGATCGAGGGGTAGGCCGTATTCGCGCGAGATTTTTGACAGGTTGCGGCTTACTTCTTTCAAGCTTTGATCTTTTGGCAGGGCAAGCGCAACATTTTCTGCAACATTAAGCGCATCAAACAGCGAAAAATGCTGGAACACCATGCCAATACCAAGTTTTCGAGCATAAGCTGGACTGGTAATTTGAACGGGGCTATCTTGCCAATTAATCTCGCCACTGTTTGGGGCAAGAGCGCCATAAAGCATTTTAACAAGAGTGGATTTACCAGCGCCGTTCTCGCCGAGTAGAGCGTGAATCTCTCCCGTGCCAATGGTTAAATTGACGGCGTCGTTGGCAACAAGTGTGCCAAAAGTTTTTGTAATGCCCCGTACTGTAAGCATAAAAAGTACCAACCAGTAATGTGGCTATTATCATTGATATGTTTTTTACGAAAGTAAATCTGTTTTTCCAAGAAGGTAATTCAGATTTTGGAAGAAAGTTGCAGGGCTTGGAAAAGCCTGTTCATAACTTGCCTATTTCACAGAAAATAACGCATCTAATCTTCGCGTTGTTGGGTTGGCTTTACGTCGTCGCGGTCTTTGATGGCCATCATGGTTGCCGTCATCATTGCTATTTGTTTTTCCACACCGTTTTTAAGGGCGAAGGCTTTGCCTTCAGTCACAACAAGGGTTCGCCCTGGTTTCACGACGGAGCCTTCAAAGCGGTAAGTTTCACCGAGTGCGGGCGCTAAAAAATTAGTTTTAAACTCAACGGTCAAAATCTCTTCCGTTTCTCCCAAAAGCGACAAAGCAGCATATCCGCAGGCGCTGTCTAAAATTGCCGCAACGCCGCCGCCATGCAAAAACCCATGTTGTTGTGTGATTGGGGTGTGGTGTTGAACAGTGAAGACGACTTTACCTGCCTCAACCGTTTCAAAAGAAACGCCCAAGGTCTTCATCATGGGCTGTAATTCAAAATTCTCGCGGACGCGGGTTTTAAAATTTTCGTCTTTTGGGGTAAGCGTGCTCAATCTTTGCCTCCGCTCAAAAACTCTGGTCCAGAGCCGATAACCTCATCATCAAGCTTTCCAATGACTTCCTCATTCTTGTCTTCATAGTCGAGTGAGTTCAAGAGATGGCGGATAACGTTAAGCCGAGCGCGCTTTTTGTCGTTTGAGCGCACAATGGTCCAAGGCGCGTGTTTAGTATGGGTACGCTCTAGCATCTCATCACGCGCTTTGGTGTAGTCGTCCCATTTGTCGAGCGCCTTAATGTCGATGGGAGAAAGCTTCCAAACTTTAAGTGGATTATGGCGACGGTCATGGAAACGTTTCAATTGCATTTCACGTCCGACATTCAGCCAGATTTTGAAAAGCTTAATGCCGTCATCCACCAGCATGTCTTCAAAGCGGGGTGTTTCGGTCAAAAATTTATCATGTTGCTTGGGCGTGCAAAAACCCATGACAGGTTCAACGCCTGCACGATTATACCAAGAGCGGTCAAACATCACCATTTCGCCCTTTGTTGGCATATGTTTGATGTAACGCTGATAATAAAGTTCGCCTTGTTCGCGGTCAGTCGGTTTCGATAAAGCGACAACGCGGGTATGGCGCGGGTTTTGGAATTCTTTCACAGCATGAATAGTGCCGCCTTTGCCTGCCGCATCGCGGCCTTCAAAAACCATGACGACCCGTTCGCCAGTTTCGCGCAACCAACGTTGAACTTTCACCAGTTCGATTTGAAGCGGCTCAAGCTGTTTTTCGTACTCTTTGCGTTTCATCGGCTTTTTGTGCGGATAGCCGCCGGAGGAGAATGTACGCTCCGCAATTTCATCGGCAAGGTCTGGATTGCCCAAATCAAAATAATCAAGCGGATTAAAAGCACTCGTCATTGTCATATTCCCTTCATGCGATGGCTCTAACCATGCCCGACTGATTTCATCACTGCAATGGTTGTGGTGTGTAAGATAAATTTGATAGTTAAGAGCAGCAGCACTTTTATGGCGGATGTGACACTGAAACAAAAAATAGAAATCAAATCAGCAACACCGATAGAACGACTGTGGGAAGCGCGCTGGCTGCTTGCCATTGTGGCCGTTCAATTCGCGCTCATTCATAAGTGGTGGCAGGCTGATTTAAAGATCCTGATTTTGTTTTTTGCTCTAATTGTTGGCGCAGCCGTGTTTGCTCCGAGGCGGCAACATCAGGTGGTGTCCGTTGACGATACAGTAAAGTCTAGTGTGAAACCGCTGAAAACCAGTCGCCATGTTCGGCGTATTATGGATGCGATCCCAGAGCCCGTTCTTGTTCTTGATCGAGACGGGGTCATTCAACACACCAACCAACCGCTTCGAACAATCTTTAATCCCATTAGAAATGGCGATCCTTTCACGATGAAATTCCGTGACCCTGATGTGATTGCAGCTTTGGCAAAAGTTCAAAAGACAGGAGCATCTGCGTCCGTTCCGCATCGCGAGCGGGTTCAGACAGATAGACATTATTTGATTCAATTTTCGCCGGTTCATCGCATAAGCAAGGATGAAATTGCCAATACAGATGAGCCGTGGTCACCAGATTTAATTTTTGTCACCTTTTTAGAACAGACTGAACGGGTGCGGCTTGATGAATTGCGTAGTGATTTTATCGCCAATGTTAGTCATGAACTGCGCACACCTGTTGCTTCGCTAACGGGGTTTATTGAAACATTGCTCGGCCCAGCCAAAGATGATGAGGCGAACCGCGAGCGGTTTTTAAACATCATGCTTGAACAAGCACAGCGCATGGGGCGCTTAATCAACGATTTGCTTTCCCTCAGTCGTATCGAAATGCACGCTCATGTCAGCCCGACAGAGAAAGTGGACCTGCGCAATGTCGCTCAGCATGTGGCGGATGCGCTTGCTCCGCTGGCGAGTGATGTGAACCTTCGTATCGATTTGGAGATGGATGAGGGTGAATTGTGGGTGCGCGGCGATAGTGATGAACTGGTTCAGGCGGTCCAAAACCTCGTTGAAAATGCCTGTAAATACGGCGAAGGTGGAGAGAGTGTTCTAGTCTCAGTGAAGAACGCCCCTTGGCCAGACACCGTTATTGGGAAGGGTAAAAGCTGTTACTGCATTCGTGTGCGCGATTTTGGTCAGGGCATTGAACCCCAGCATTTACCGCGCTTGACGGAGCGATTTTATCGTGTGGATGCTGAAGAAAGCAAACGCAAGCTTGGCACAGGGCTTGGTCTCGCGGTCGTAAAACATGTGCTCATGCGGCATCAGAGCGAATTAAGGGTTTCCAGCATTAAAGACGAAGGTGCGACTTTTGAATTTCATATGATGAAATATCAAAATGCCGAAAAATCTAAAAACATCAAATAAAACAAATACTAATACCGTCATAAACTTGTCATGTAACTGTCACAAAACGGTAGTCAGACGACCGTAAGTTCTCCTCAGCTTTCAAATGTCCGGAGACTATGAAAGCTACGAATTTTCCTTATTCCCATGGGGGATAAATCAATTCACTTTCAGGAGATGTATTGTGAAAAATTTGACTTTTCTTGGTGTTGCTCTTTCCGCCGTTCTTGCGGCCAGTGCAGCAAATGCGCGTGACAAAATTCAAATCGTTGGCTCGTCAACTGTGTTTCCATTCTCTACGGCGGTGGCTGAGCAGTTTGGTAAGAAAACAGCGTTCTCAGCGCCTGTTGTTGAAGCAACTGGTTCTGGCGGTGGCATGAAGCTTTTTTGTTCAGGTGTTGGCGAAGGTACGCCCGATGTAACAAATGCATCGCGCCGCATTAAGCAGAGTGAATTTGAAAAGTGTGTTGAAAACGGCGTGACACCTATCGAAGTTAAAATTGGCTTTGATGGTATCGTTTTGGCCAATTCAAAAAGTGGCGAAGATTTCACGCTCACACGTAAACAAATCTTCCAAGCGCTTGCTAAGAATGTTCCCGTTGATGGCAAGCTGGTTCCGAACCCTTACCAAAAATGGTCGGATATTGACGCTTCTTTGCCTGACCTGAAGATTGAGGTTTTGGGCCCGCCACCAACTTCTGGCACACGCGATGCGTTTGTTGAGATTGCTATGCGTGGTGGTGCAAAGAAGTTTGATGTGCTTGCAACGCTTCGTAAAGAAGACAAGAAAGCATTCAAAGCGATTGCAAAAAATATG
>JBDVXS010000145.1:0-8811 GCA_039964305.1 Hyphomicrobiales bacterium | reverse complement strand
GGTTCGTTTATATGGATAAAGATGGCGTGGTTGAAAAAGGCACATTGCGCACAACGGCGCTTGAGGCCATCGACAACACTAATTTCGTACCGCCACAAGGTCAAAACCGTTTGCGCGGTATGATTGAAGGTCGCCCAGACTGGGTGCTTTCTCGTCAACGTGCATGGGGTGTACCGATATCTGTCTTCGTTGATGAAGACGGTACTGTGCTGAAAAGCGAAAAGGTCAATGCAGCCATTTTCGAAGCCTTCAAACAAGACGGCGCCGATGCATGGTATGCAGAAGGCGCGAAAGAACGCTTTCTCTCAGTGGACCCTGATGTTGATGCATCAAATTGGACAATGGTCCGCGACATCTTGGATGTGTGGTTTGATTCTGGTTCAACCCACGCTTTCTGCTTGGAACAGCGCGAAGACCTTAAATGGCCCGCAGATGTCTACCTTGAAGGCACAGACCAACACCGTGGTTGGTTCCATTCATCGCTGCTCGAAAGCTGTGGCACGAGAGGCCGTGCGCCATATGATACCGTGATTACGCATGGTTTCACTATGGATGATAAAGGCCGCAAAATGTCGAAATCTCTCGGCAATCAGACGTCGCCAGATGACATCATCAAACAATATGGCGCAGACATTTTGCGCCTGTGGGTGATGACGTGTGATTATACCGATGATCAGCGGATTGGTCAGGAAATCATCAAAACCAATGTGGATGCTTATCGCCGTCTTCGAAATACAGTGCGCTGGATGCTTGGCACTCTTGCTCATTATGATGGTGAAGAAGTTGCATTTGATGACCTGCCAGAGCTTGAAAAATACATGATGCACCGTCTTGCTGAGACGGAAGCAACTGTGTGCCAAGCTTATAAAGAGTTCGATTTCAAAAAAGCCTTCAATGCTATCTTCAGCTTGATGAATGCGGACATGTCGTCCTTCTATTTCGATATCCGCAAAGACGCGCTTTATTGTGATCCAATCTCGTCCAAACGCAGACAAGCAGCTTTATCGGTTGTGGAAAAAATGTTCCGTTGCACCATCACATGGTTAGCGCCAATGTTGCCATTTACCACCGATGAATCATGGGCAAGTCGCTATGGCGAAGACACTGCGTCTATCCATCTTGTTGACTTTGAAACTGTTTCATCAAGCTATAAGAATGACGACTTGGCAGCACGCTGGGAAAACATCCGCAAGCTTCGCCGTGTTGTCACGGGTGCCTTAGAAATTGAACGCGCTGAAAAGCGTATTGGTTCATCATTAGAAGCCGCTCCTCAGGTGTACATCTCAGATGACGCCCTCAAATCTGCGCTGCAAGGCATTGAAGACTTTGAGGATTTATGTATCACAAGTTCAATTGAAGTGTTGGACGGTGAGGGGCCAGCTGGCGCCTTTGCGCTCGATGATATTGCTGGTGTTGCTGTGGTTCCTAAGATGGCAGAAGGCAAGAAATGCGCGCGTTCTTGGCGGGTTTCTAACGATGTCGGATCGGATGCAGACTATCCAGATCTAACGTCGCGCGATGCACAAGCCATGCGTGAATTAACGGCGAGCTGAACGACACAAACGCAATCACGTTGGTAACGTTAACGCTATTACAAATCGTATTTTCCTGTGATTTGTAAAAACGAGGAAAAAACGGTATGTTCGTGAAAAGCGCTCGCCACAAACCTGCCATTATTTCGGTCTGTTTAGGGCAACATGATTACTAAGGATTCTGTTTTGTTAAAATCAACGAAGTTTTGCCGTACAGGTTTGACGTTAAGCCTTGTAGCATTCTTGGCCTCTGGTTGCGGTATAAGCACCGCCACTTACGGTACAGGACAAACTGTTGAGGCAGGCCTTGCTCGCGATATTGCAAGCCTTGCAACCTTTGGGGTTGTGGGAAAGAAAAAAGCGCCACGCATATCTTACCGTGAACGCGCGCCTCTTGTTGTTCCAAATGACCAGCAGTTTGCGTCGATTCCAGCGCCGATCGATGCTGTAGAAGGTGTGGCTGAGAATTTTCCAGGTAGAGCTGCTGAGCTTGCACTAGAAAAAGAAAAGAAAAGCAAGAAAGAAGCTCTTGCCATTGTGAACCCACGAGTGGGCGTTGCGCGTGCATTGCCGCAAGGTACGGCTTTGCTGAAAGACAAAAAAGGGAAACCGTCTCCTGATTTCGTTCCGCGTGGTAATGCTATTTTTGGTGATAACGTACCGTTGGACACTCGCGAGCTTACAAAAACACCGGAAGATCATGCCCGTGAACGTGGCGTGACTGTGGATGAGTTGCCAGAATCACTCAGAGGCGACGTTGTGCGTGGCGATAGTCTTCTTGCCCGTGCAGGCCTTGTGAAACCGAAAATCTCACGACGCAGCCAATCTTTGACGGATGTGCCAATAGAATATCGTACGGTTCAAAAAGTTCCAATCTCAACAGAAGTTAATCAGGTTAGCCAGGTCAGCCAAGTTGGCCAAATTAGTCCGGGCGCTGTTTTGCCGAGCGGTCAAATTCCTACGCCGCAAGATCACATCGCAGCTTCCACTCAGGCAAATCAGGCATCGAGTCCAAGTGGCACTTATTCAGTGGAACCGATTGAAGAAATAGCACCTAAGAAGAAAAAGAAAAAATTCATTTTCTTCTAGGCTGAATGAGAACTAATTTTAAGAAAGCGTCCTTTAAGGGCGCTTTTTTTATCGGCGCTCTGCAAAGAATTGTTTGAGGAGGGCAGCGCTTTCGGTTTCTTGAAAGCCTGAATAAACCTCTGGGGCGTGATGGCATGTTGAAAGCGTAAAGAACCGCGCGCCATTTTCTACCGCGCCCCCTTTTTCGTCGCTTGCTCCAAAATAAAGCCGCCGAATACGGGCGAGAGATATGGCGCCCGCGCACATGGTGCAGGGTTCTAATGTGACGTATAAGTCGCAATCATAAAGCCGTTCACGCCCAAGCGCGCGTGCAGCAAGCCGCATAACGACGATTTCGGCATGCGCTGTTGGGTCTTTGTCCTGCACAATGCGATTGCCCGCCTGTGCAATAATCACATCATTACGCACAATCACGGCCCCAACAGGCACTTCTCCGCGCTTTGCAGCGTCTTTTGCTTCATCAAGCGCAATCGACATAAAGGGTTTTGAGTAATCTGGCACAATGAGTTCTTTGATATAGTGAGCGTTCTTGCTATGCCCTTTGACATGGATAAGCAAAACAAAAAAAGCCCAAATAAGCGCAAAGCTCAATCCCCTCATAAGGGGGGACCAAAACCAAAGCGCAATATTGGTGAGCCAGAAATGACGACAGTTGCTGATTTGGGAGAAAAACCTGAGCGTATTGCCAAGGTTTTAGCACGTGCTGGCCTATGCTCCAGACGCGATGCAGAGCGCTGGATTGAAGATGGCCGCGTTGTCGTCAATGGGGTTCAACTAGAAAGCCCTGCCTTCACCGTTAAATTGAGTGACCAAATTGTTGTTGATGGCAACCCGCTACCCGGACGCCAGCCAACAAGGCTTTGGCTCTACAATAAGCCGCGCGGTCTGGTGACAACCAACAAAGACCCAGAAGGGCGAACCACGATTTTTGATAAGTTCCCGAAGGAGCTACCTCGGGTCATGACTGTTGGTCGGTTGGACATTAACACCGAAGGCTTGATGCTTCTTACCAATGATGGCGGACTGTCTCGTGTTCTTGAACTGCCAGAAACAGGCTGGTTGCGCCGTTACCGCGTGCGGGCCCATACGCGCGACCAAAAACATCGTGTTACACAAGCCGATCTTGATAAACTTGCCGATGGTATTGTGATTGAAGGCGTGATCTACGGCGCGATTGAAGCAACGCTTGATCAAGACAAGGGCACCAATATTTGGATGACCATTGGATTGCGTGAAGGTAAAAACCGTGAAGTAAAACACATTCTTGGCCACTTGGGTCTGGATGTGAACCGTTTGATCCGTGTGTCTTACGGACCCTTCCAAGTGCTTGATCTTGATGATGGTGAAGTGCGCGAAGTGCGTCGCCATGTTCTGCGTGACCAGCTTGGTCCTCGCTTGATTGAAGCGGCTGGTGCTGATTTTGAAACGCCAGAAATGCGCGCTGAGAAAGAGCAACCAGAACAAAAGAAAAAGGTTGCACCTAAAGATCGTAAGCGCCGTGTGAAAGAACATTGGACAGAAGAGAAAATGGTCAGTGGCCGTAAAGCTGCGGACATAAAAGAGCAGAAAAAAGGCCGCAAAAAGCCACAGATTAAGCGTGCATCAGACCGTAATTCTGACGACCAGCAACCTTCGCGTTCGACCACAGATACCAAGACAGGGTTTAAGACAGGCGGGCGGTCAAGAAGCTCTAGTCCTGATAATAAACCAAGACGAGGAAACAATGCGGATCGTCGGCGGTAAGTTTCGCGGTCATAAACTGGCCGTGCCTAAAAGCGACAGCATCCGGCCCACCACGGACCGTTCACGCGAGAGCCTGTTTAATATTCTAAATCATCGTGATGAGATTGCGTTCGACGACGCGCGGGTTATTGATCTTTTTGCAGGCACTGGTGCTTTGGGGTTAGAGGCACTGTCGCGCGGTGCGAGCTTTGCCCTGTTCCTTGATGAAAGTGCTGAGGCACGCGGGCTTGTTCGCACCAATATGGAAAGCTGTAAGCAAAACGGTAATGCCAAAATTTTTCGCCGTGATGCCACCCGTCTCGGCAAACGAGGCACCATGAGCCCCTTTACTTTGGCATTTTTAGATCCACCTTATGACAAAGGGCTGGGTGAACGCGCACTCCAGTCATTGCATGAAGGCGAATGGCTTGCGCCCGAGGCCTTTGTGGTTTGGGAAGAATCAACCAAAGCTGAGGTCATCATTCCGGCATATTTTACGGTAATTGATGATCGTACTTATGGAACTAGTCGAATTAAGTTTCTAACCTACCAACCTTAGCAAGCCGAATCCTTTTCGGCGCATCGTTTACGGGAACACTTTTATGTTGATACGAATTGCTCAAATAACCAGTTTCTTGGTTGCTACAATTCTCCTTTTTTTGGGCAGTGCTTTGGCTGCGGATACGAAGAAGGGCGACTTCATCAAAGGTGAATTGTTCCCGAACATCGTTGCCTCCAAGCTTGATAATGGCATGCAAGTGGTTGTCATCCCAGACCAGCGAGCAACCGCTGTTACTCATATGGTGTGGTACAAAGTTGGTTCTGCTGATGAGGACCCTGGTAAATCAGGCATTGCGCATTTTCTTGAGCATTTGCTGTTTAAAGGGACTGAGAAATATCCAGGCAATGCATTAGACACAACCATTCGCCGTGTCGGTGGTAATCATAATGCTTTCACCAGCTACGACTACACCGGCTATTTCCAAAAAATTACCCGCGAGCACCTGCCATTGATGATGGATATGGAAGCTGACCGGATGATGAATGTGCGCTTTACTGACGAAGATGTTGATGTGGAGCGTAAGGTCGTGTTGGAAGAACGCGCGCGCGGTATTGAATCACGCCCTGGTTCTCAGCTTTCTGCCGCGATGGATTTAGCGCTTTACAAAAACCACCCCTATCGTCGTCCCATCATTGGCTGGCGCCATGAGCTTGAGGTTTTGAACCAAAAGGATGCTTTTGCCTTTTATGAAAAGTATTACACACCCGCCAATGCAATCTTGGTGGTGAGCGGCAATGTGAGTGTCGAAGATGTGCAGTCGATGGCTGAGAAATATTATGGCGTGTTGAAAAACCGCGCCCCTGCCGCCAATCGCGCCCGTCCGATTGAACCTGATGATTTGTTTATGCGCCAAGTTATCACCGTGCGCGATTCTCGTATCACCAATGAAAGCGTTTCAATCTTGTTTCGTGTGCCATCTTATAGAACAGGCGAGGCAGGCACCTCTGAGGCGCTCTATCTCTTAGGCGAAATTTTGAGTGGTACAACGAGAAGTCGGATTTATAAATCCTTCGTCGTGGACCGCCAAATTGCGACATCCGCGGGTGCTTATTCAGGAGCATCTTCGTTGGATGATAGCTCATTTACGCTTTACGGCACGCCAAAAGGTGATGTGACGCTGGAAGAAATGGAAAAGCAACTGCTTGATGAAATTGATAAAGTTGCAAAAGAGGGCGTAACGGAGAAAGAACTTCAACGCGCCCGTAACCGCCTGTTTGCAAGCACCATCTACGCGCAAGACAGTGCCAGTGGCTTGGCCAATTTGATGGGGCGCACGCTTTCTGTTGGCAATACGCTAGAAGACATCCGTTCATGGCCAGAACGCATTCGTAATGTGACTGTTGAAGATATCAAAAAGGTGGCTTCGACCTATTTCAATTTGGAAACAGCGGTCATCGGCCATCTGCGTCGCCCGCTTGAAACCGACAAAGACCCATCTTAGAAAGAGGTTATATCATGCTTCGTATATTGACAGTTTTCGCCTTTTTCTTCACCGCTTTCACCTTCTCAGCCAATGCCTTGGATATTCAAGAATTGAAAACGGACAAGGGGCTAAAAATCCTGCTTGTGGAAGATCATTCGCTCCCCATCGTTACTTTGTCTTATTCGTTCAAAAGCGGAACCTCGCAAGACCCTGAGGGTAAATCAGGGGCTTTGAATTTAATGAGTTCTCTGCTTGATGAGGGTGCTGGTGAGATGGACGCTGTGGCTTTTCAAGACCGTCTTGAAGACCTCGCAACGCGTATGTCGTTTGGTGCAGGTCGAGATTATTTCAGAGGATCGCTGCGGACGCTCAATGAAAATGCTGATGAGGCGTTTGAAATGCTGCGCGCGGCAATTTATGAGCCACGCTTTGATGAAAAACCGCTGAACCGTATTCGCGATCAAATCCTGTCTGGCATTCGCTCCGAAGCTAATAATCCAAACAGCAAAGCCTCTAAAGCACTACGCAAAGCGGTTTATCCTGCAGGGCATCCTTATATCCGCACAAGCAACGGCACAGAAGAAAGTATTTTATCGGTCACAGCAGATGATATGCGGGCCTTGAAAAACCGTATTTTGGGCCGTGATAATGTGATTATTTCCTTTGTTGGAGCCATCACGGCGGACGAAGCTAAAAAGCGGATAGATACACTTTTTGGGTCGCTTCGTGAAAAGGCCGATTTGATTGATGTCCCGAAGATTGAGGTTAAAGTTGGCGAAGAAATTTCAATTGATGCGCCACTGCCGCAAACCCGATACACGCTGATTGGCAAGGGTATTGATCGTCTCGACCCTGAATACTTTGCCGCCTATTTGGTGAACCAAATCTTGGGTGGCTCTGGTCTTAGTTCGCGCCTTTCATTGGAAGTGCGCGAAAAGCGCGGGCTTGCTTATGGCATTAGTTCTGGCATTTCAAACCATGATGCGGTGAGCTTGTTTACAGCTTCTGTTGCAACACGGGCAGACTTTGCTGATGAAACCTTGAAGGTGATGCTTGCTGAACTAAAGCGCATGGCAGATGAAGGGCCAAGTGAAGAAGAACTTGACCTTGCAAAAAGCTATACGATTGGCGTTTACGCACTCAATTTTGATGGCTCTAGCGATATCGCAGGCACACTAACCTCGATACAAGCGGCAGGTCTGCCAAGCGATTATATCGAGATTAGAGCCGATGCAATTAACGGCGTGACACTTGATCAAGCCAAAGCGGCAGCAAAGCGTTTATTGGGTGATGGAACATATACATTGTTGCGTGTGGGGCCTGCTGCAAAAGAAGGCTAGATAGTCAGGCACGAATTGAGGGTGAGATGTCAGAAAATACAAAAATTGGCCTAAGCCTTGGTGGAGGCGGTGCGCGTGGCATTGGTCATGTGGTTGTGCTGGAAGCCATTGATGAACTTGGCATCAAGATTGACGAAATCACGGGCAGTTCTATCGGTTCACTGATTGGCATGGGATACGCCTCTGGCATGAGCGGGCGCGATATGCGCCGTTATGTTTTGTCGACATTTGATGACCGCGCCAAAGTGTTGAGTAATTTGTGGGATTTGCGCCCATCGTCGCTGCAAGATTGGTTTAAGCCAGAATCTTATTCCTTGGGGCAGTTCAACCCTGAAAAGGTGCTCTCAACCTTCACCCCCGTGGATGAGTTTTCAGAAAACATTGAAGACCTAGAAATAACCATGTCGATTGTTGCGACAGATTATTATGCTGGCGATGATGTGGTCTACCGCAAAGGAAATTTGCGCCAAGCTGTCGGCGCTTCTATTGCCATTCCCATGGTGTTTAAACCAGTCACGATTGATGGCCGCGTTTTGATTGATGGCAATATTTCCAATCCACTGCCTTTTGATCAATTCGCGGAACCAATGGATCGTGTGATTGCAGTTGATGTGGTTGGTGGGCCGGATCCAGAAGGCAGTAAAATGCCGTCAGGATATCAAACCATGCTGGGTGCAAACCAGATTATGATGCAGGCGATAACGCAAGAAAAGCTGGCTCGTTTGACGCCGCCAGATGTGTTAATTAGACCGCCGATCAATTCTTTTGGTGTAATGGACTTCTTAAAGTCGAGCACCATCTTAAGGCTGTGCGATCAAAAGAAAGATGAGATCAAACAGCAGATTGATACAGCTCTTTCAAAAGCGTGATCTATTGAAGGTTCGCGCCTTTACCCGATGAAAAAGCAGAGAGCGCTGCCCGCCATAGGGGAGGTGGTAAATCGCCCTTTGGTGGGGTGCCATCAAGTTTGTTGACCACGCGCAAGCAGGACACAATTGCCAGTATGCCAAAGGCAACAGCACCCAAACCCCAGCCCGCAATAACCCCGTGAGCTCCAGCCATCGAAGCGCCAACCCAAACAAACGGGACGGTCCCGACAGTCGCTTTTGCCCAGTTCAAAATCGTGGAATAAGTCGCAAATCC
>JBDVXS010000144.1:0-23465 GCA_039964305.1 Hyphomicrobiales bacterium | reverse complement strand
GAAAGACCACACTCATCACTGGGCAACATCACGCCCAATGAATTTGCTATGAAAATGGCACTGGAAAAACTGGTCGCATAAGGCTAAAAACAAACCGACGAATTCTCCAAATAGCTGGAGGAGAGTTGGGTCTCACGTCAGTCATTTAGGATTTAGGGGCAGGGGAGGATCAATTGATATTTCGCCATTTATCGTCCCGTAGATCGTAACTTAGAAGCCACAATAGTTGATGCAGCGAAGAAGATTAGATGAGCTAAATTCATAGCGGCAGGTAGAAGGTATACGCCAATGGCCGGTAGGACCGCATAACTAACGAATATGATGATGAGCAAGACGATTGGTAGAACGGCGAGCACCCATCTTGGGTAATGGGATTTACCAGAGAAAATACCCCATGCCATCAACAGTGAAATCACCAACACCAATACACGAACGACATTAATCAATGGCTCGTTATGAGCGCTGATGCCCTCCAGTATTGAAGACAACAGTTGGGCTTGACCGTCGCCCGCCTGATCTCTCGCTTGTACGACCAAAGCCAGATTAACGCGGCCGCCCAACCATACATTGCCGATCGCAAAAGCATAAACGCCAAGCCCAAGGACAATCATTGCTAATTTATTGCCTGCTGGCCGCAACATCTCGCTAATATGCCAGTACCCAATGAAGTAGACGGGTGCAGCCAACACACCCAAAAAATGACCAAAGGTCAGTCTCCATTGGCTGACATCCAGAAAGAAGAGGTAATCACTTTCCTCATATCCACCACGTGGCGAATATTGGAATGTGAATTCACCTATCCCGACGACCAGCGCACCAATCGTCGCGATAACCCCTGTCCAGAATACAGCGTTGTAGTTTTGTGATACGTCAGACGGCATAGGTTTCTACTCGATAACGACGGTTGAATTAATGGCTGGCGTTGGAAGAGAAACCTTCTCACCATTGGCATAGGTAACTGAAAGGCTCTTTACCTGCGATACATCACCCAAACCAAAAATCAGATCGTGCGATTGGTCACCAAGCAAGCCTTCGCCTGTTGTGAATTGTTGCGTTAGCACAACGCCATCACCTCGTTCGAGTTGAACAACCGCGCTGAGTGATTTTACAGCATCTGGCAATCGTACTTTCACAAAGTTTGCTTTTCCGCCTTCGCTAATAAAGGCACGCTGTTTGCCGTCGAGGTTGATTTTAACGATATCGCGATATCCATCATTATTAAAATCAGCAACAAGCGAAGTAATCTCCCAAGTACGGTTTACGAGACCCATGTCATCTTCTGCGGTGGCAAAGGTTCCGTCATCTTTTTGGAGCAAAGCGCGGCCTGGCAATCGGAAGATTTTTTGGAGAGGCAGTGAAATGAAGTTTTGAGAAATCAACAGATCCTCACGGCCGTCGTTGTTCAAGTCTTCAAAAACGACACCCCATGAAAATTCATAGTTGGCTGTTTTGGTTTCTTCTGCAGCGTCAGTGAAATCGAACGCTCCATTGTTCTTGAAGAGTATAAGCGGCTTATGGAATTTTTGATCGTCCCGCAAATCACCCTTAACGATGAAACCTGGCGGTGTAGACGAAACGTTTGAGAAGAAGAAGTCGATGTTTGAATCGTTATTATAATCACCGACTGCAATACCCATTGGATAGCCATATTGATCGCTTGTTGGGTTGTTGGCTGACGTGAATTTCAAATTGCCTTCATTGCGCCACGTCAACACCTTGCCTGTATCATGGGCAACAACGAGGTCTTGGTCGCCATCCTTGTCAACATCTGAGAATACGCCAGTAAACGTATTGTGCAGATATTCAACACCCGCCTCTACGGTTATATCCTTAAATGTGTTGTCCCCATTGTTAAGAAGAAGGAGACTGTTAGCGCCATAGCCTTCTTTGTTAAAAATGTTCAATCCTTCAACCAATTCAGGCTTCAAATATGCAGCGACATACATGTCGACGAAACCATCATGGTTTAGATCAGTCAGTGCGACGGAAAGCGGTACTGATCGCTCATTGAACTGAATATTCAGGTTCTTACCTTCAAAGCCGCCTGGCTTGTTCAAATAAAGCCATACACCACTTGCTCGTGCGATAAAGATGTCCGAGCGCCCGTCATTGTCTGCATCGATTACAGATGCGCCATAGGTCGTGTCATTGTCAGGTTTTGTGAGGCCTTTACCCAGCTCACCAGTCACGTCAGTGAAGGCTGATCCGTCATATTTCACGAGGCTATCGGCCTGATTATGGCCGCCACCAATGAATACTTCTGGTAAGTTGTCACCATCCACATCTATGATCGCTGAACCCAAGAATGGAAGCGAAAACTCTTCTGTAAATTTGTGAGAAACAGGAAGATCAATTTCTTGGAAAACAGGAACATCAATCTTGCCAGCTAAATCCTCTTTTCCATAAGGGTTAGTGTAAGCCTTCATATAAGACATACCGACAACCATCAAAGGGAGGGCTATTCCCAGCATTATGAGGACACGAAGAATATTCTTTTTCATTGGTTAAAACCTTTTCATAGTCTTTATCAGAATTCTTTCTTGGGCGAGCCATCGATAGAGCAAAACCTAGTGTCACTCAAGACTCAGATGTTTTTAAAAACGCACGCATCTAATTGTTGTTGGCGTTGTTTTTATTTTCCAACCACAAAACAACGAAGAAACCCACCAGCATAAACAAGCCCACAATCAAAGATGAGTAACACAGTGGCCAACCCGTCTCAGAACGTGGGCATGTTGGGCGACCACCAAGCTCCAACGACGTACCAACCAGAGCTAAAACGATCACGGGTGTAACCCCGGCAAAAAACAGGCGCGTGAACGGTTTATTCCAAAAAATAGCCGCAATAGCCATGAGCGCATAACAGACAGAAACGAGATAACAAGCAGGAAAGCCCAAGACCTTGGGGCAAGCATTACCTATTCGGTACTCGTCGATAGAAATTGGCACAATGCTGCTAAGAATGAGGAGTGCAACGCCTGTCAGCCCAATTCGTAGTAATCGGCTTGATATGAGCATAAGATTAAAGTCTCTCAATTCGCTAATGATTCATACTTAGAATAAACGGTTCGAATGATAAGGATACCGCAGCCTTCAATTGAGAATAAATACCAAGGGTTTGATGAGTCATTGGATGATGAATACTTTCTAATAACGCATTCATTTATTTAATAATAGCCTCAACCAAGTTTTTTACAATCACTGTGTGTACACGTGTTTGTCATTTGAATTTCTTACTTAGCGTCAACTGGCTCTCCTATCAAAAAATTAGATCGTTTTTCCCTCGTAAGCGATGTGGGGTGCCGTGAACACTTATTTTGATTATGGTGGACTAGTACTTCCTCTTATCAAGGCACATCCAATGGTAAACCCCCCATCCAATCTGCGCATAAACGGTGACCGTCTTTGGGATAGTTTGATGGAAATGGCCAAGATTGGGCCGGGTATTGCGGGTGGGAACAATCGCCAAACGCTAACCGATGAAGACGGTGAGGCGCGGGCTTTGTTGCAAAGATGGTGTGAGCAGGTGGGCTGCACTCTTGGGGTTGATAAGCTCGGCAATATGTTTGCAACGCGGCAAGGGACCGACCCTGATGCCTTGCCTGTTTATGTCGGCTCGCACCTTGATACCCAGCCAACGGGCGGAAAGTATGATGGTATGTTGGGCGTGCTTGGGGCGCTGGAGATATTAAGAACGCTCGATGATTTGAATATCAAAACCAAGCACCCGATTGTTCTTGCTAACTGGACCAATGAGGAAGGCACGCGTTATCCGCCTGCAATGCTCGGTTCTGCGGTATTTGCAGGTATTCTTGATTTAGATTGGGCCTATGCACAAAAAGATGCGGATGGCTTGGCCTTGGGGGAAGAGCTTAAGCGCATCGGCTGGGCTGGTGATGAAGAGGTTGGCGCGCGCAAGATGAAGGCGTTTTTTGAACTTCACATTGAGCAAGGGCCGATTTTAGAAGCGGAGCAAAAAGACATCGGCATTGTAACCCACGGACAGGGACTTTCGTGGACAGAAATTACCATCACTGGAAAAGCAAGCCACACGGGAACGACCCCGATGCCTATGCGTAAAAACGCAGGGCTGGGCATGGCAAAGGTTATCGAGTTGGTTGAACAAATCGCCTTGTCTCATGCGCCCCACGCTATGGGGGCCGTGGGCCATATTGAAATCCATCCAAACTCACGCAATGTCATTCCGGGCCAAGCGGTTTTCACGGTCGACTTTCGCTGTCCTGATGAGGCTGTGTTGAGAGTGATGGAAGATAAATTGCAAGAAGGCGCGCAACAAATATGTGCTGCAATGAGCTTAGATATATCCCTTCAACGTGTTGGTGGGTTTGACCCAGTAACTTTTGATGAGGGATGCGTAAGCGCCTTGCGGACGGTGGCGCAAGATCTTGGCTATTCCCACAAAGATATCGTTTCAGGCGCAGGCCATGATGCGTGTTGGATCAACCGTGTTGCGCCAACTGCCATGGTCATGTGCCCTTGTGTCGATGGTCTAAGCCACAATGAAGCAGAAGAGATCAGCAAAGAATGGGCTGTTGCGGGAACCGATGTGCTCATGGGCGCCGTGTTAGAAACCGCAATCATCGAGCCGTAAGGAATGGCTTATTGCTTTATGCAACGGCCTGATCATCCCATCCCAGACGTTCAGATAGTGTCATGGCCAATTGAATGAGCTCACCGCCAATAGTCTCGCGGAACGCTTGTTTAAAAACGCGCAAGGATCCTGTTGCGCCAATTGACATATGGGCACCAGTTCCCGTTTTGCTGAGCGGGGCGGCAACAGAGCACATGCCACGTTCTATTTCTTCGACACATTCAGCATAGCCACGATTTCTGATGGTCTCAAATTCCAGCTCTAAAGCTTTCGCATCGGTGAGGGTGGATTCAGTATAGGCTTTCAGCCGTCCATCCAGTTTCATTTCTGAAAGAAGCGTTGGCGAAAAGGCAGCAACTGCTTTTGAGCAAGAGCAGGCATGTAAAGGCCGCTTGCCTAAGCCAGGATGCAAATAGGAAGCGCCCGTTTCTGGTGTCTCGACATGGATGATTTCCACAGCGCGACCACGCAGGCGTGACAAGAAGAAAGCTGCACCATGGTCATTAGCGGCCTGTTTTAACGCAGGCGCAATGACATCCAGCAGAAGTTGATCTGAGTGTCCAGCATCTGTGATCAGCCGCAACCGCGTGCCTAAGGTGAAGCGGCCTTTGCCAACGGGGTCTAACAACCCTGTGCCAACAAGGTCTTGCACCAAGCGATAGGCTGAAGGTTTGGGTAAATCTGAATTGGCGCAAATGTCCGCCACGGTTGCCTCGCCCTTTTGGCCGACAAATTCCAGAATGAAGATCAAGCGTTCTAAATGCATGGGTTCTCATATTGCGATATTTTTGTTTTCATAATATAAGAATATTGAGGATAATCAAGGGAGGAGCTTTGATATGGATCAAGCATGTTGTGGACCGGGTTATGCAAATCCAGCAGAAGCGATGGCGGCACCTCGTGAGAAGCTGCTTTATACCATTGCCATTTACACAGGCACGGGCATTCAAAAGCCAGATTATCTTGCAACCGTAGACGCTGATCCTGATAGCCCAACTTATTCCGAAGTCATCCATCGGCTTGAAATGCCCGGCATTGGTGATGAGCTGCATCATATGGGGTGGAATGCTTGTTCTTCCTGCCATGATGACAGTTCGATGAGCCGAAAGTACCTTTTGGTTCCAGGCGTCCGTTCCAACAATATCCACGTGGTTGATACGGCGACTGACCCTTTTGCGCCAAGGCTCCACAAGGTCATTGATGGTGCTGAGATTAAAGCCAAAGCCAATCTATCAGGGCCGCACACAGTGCATTGTTTGGGGTCAGAAATCATTATCTCCTTCCTTGGTGATGCAATGGGCGAAGCGCCGGGTGGCTATTTGCATCTCAACAAAGATTTCGAGATTGTTGGCCGCTGGGAAGAGACGATGGGCGACATTCCGTTCAGCTATGATTTTTGGTATCAACCGCGCCACAATGTGATGGTGAGTTCTGAATGGGCAGCACCCAACACCTTCATGCCGGGTTTTGATCTGGAAGAGGTGGGGCACCTTAAATATGGCCGTCGCCTTCACATTTGGGACTTTGAAGCGCGCAAGCCTGTTGAAACCCTGTATCTTGGCGAAGACGGGTTGATACCGCTTGAGGTGAAGTTCCATCACAACCCAGACAGCACCCACGGTTTTTGCGGCGCGGCGTTGAGCGCCAACGTGATCCATTTTTGGAAATCCGAGACGGGCAAATGGGAATGGGAAAAAATCATCGACGTTGAAAATGAGCCTCATCCTGAGTGGCCGATTCCTGTGCCCGGTGTGATGTCAGCAATATTGGTGTCGATGGATGACAAATATCTCTATCTCAACAATTGGCTGCACGGCGATATGCGCCAATATGATATTAGCGATCCGCATAATCCTGTTTTAACAGGCCAAGTCTGGATGGGTGGTTTGCTTGGTAAGGCGCCTGAAGTAAATGGCGTGAAAGTGGCGGGTGGCCCGCAAATGTATCAGCTCTCTCTTGATGGAAAGCGGCTTTATGTAACGACCTCGCTCTTCTCCACTTGGGACAATCAATTCTATCCCGAAATCCGCACGCAAGGCGGGGTTATGCTGATGATTGATTGCGATGTTGAAAATGGTGGCATGACGATCAACGAGGACTTTATCGTGGACTTTGGTAAAGAACCAAACGGCCCAAGCCGCTGCCATGAAACCCGCTACCCAGGGGGGGATTGCACCAGCGATATTTGGCTATGAGCGAGACCTACACCATCAAAATCGCCAATCGCGATAATGCGACCTACGAGGTAGATAGCCGTCGTCCCTTGTTGGATAGCTTGAGGGATCAAGACGTTGATCTTCCCTACGGCTGCAAATATGGCGGCTGCATTACTTGCGCTGCCAAATTGACCGATGGTGACGTGGATCAACGCCGACAAGTGGCGCTTAACAACCGACAAATAAACAACGGCTATGTGGTGCTCTGCGTTGCGCGTCCCCTATCTGATTGCACGTTGGAGATTGGCGTTGAAAGCCATGACAAACTTTACCGCAACCCCTTTCTTGATCCTCTTGAAGCGCATGAGCTGAAAGCGGATATTGCAACACCCAAGGAGGCCTAAATGCCTGAAACTGATATCAATCATCTTTATGGTTATTCGTCAGAGTATTTAGCGGAAATTTTGCGCTCGGTTAAAACCATTGCGATGGTTGGTGCAAGTGGCGATAAAACCAAATTCAGCTATGGCGTCCTGCGCGTTTTGCATGAAACAGGCTATGAAATTCTGCCCGTAAATCCAAACCCGAAACTGACAGAGATACGCGGGTTAAAAGTCTATCATTCGCTTCAAGAAATTGACCGCCCTGTTGATATGGTCGACGTTTTTAGGCCGAAAGAGGAGCTTTACGCCATTGCCGAGCAGGCGATTGAAATTGGCGCTAAAGTGCTTTGGGGTCAAATTGGGGTCTATGATGACAAAGCTGCAAAACTTGCAGAAGATGCTGGTTTAAAAGTTGTCATGGACCGATGCCCGAAAATTGAATTGTTTCGCCCGTTCTGGAAACCTAGATTAGATTTAGCGATCTAACTTGATTGCACCAATAGGGGACAACGAACTCAAGAACTATTGAGGAAGATAACATGGAATTTCCAACGTTGAATGTCTCTATTGAACCCGAGGTTGAGGGGTTTTTTGATCCCGCGAGCAACACGATTTCCTATATTCTCATTGACCCAGCGACACAGGCCTGTGCGATCATTGATAGCGTATTAGATATGGATTACGCAGCGGGCCGGATCGCCTATGATAGCGCTGATCGTTTAATCGCAGCCATTAAAGAACGTGGTCTCACCCTTGAATGGATTATCGAGACTCATGTCCACGCGGATCATTTGTCTGCAGCACCCTATATTCAAGAAAAACTTGGCGGCAAAATTGGCGTTGGGGCTGGCATTAAAGAAGTTCAGGACACCTTCGGCAAAATTTTCAATGAAGGAACAGAGTTTCAACGTGATGGGTCTCAGTTTGATGCCCTGTTTGAAGAAGGTGATACTTACACTGTGGGTGAGATTACCGGCTTTGTTATTGCAACTCCGGGCCACACGCCTGCTTGCACAGTCCATGTTTTAGGCAATGCCGCTTTTGCGGGCGATACGCTGTTTATGCCGGATGGCGGTTCTGCGCGGGCAGATTTTCCAGGTGGTGATGCGGGGCAACTTTACGATTCAATTCAAAAGGTATTATCGCTTCCCGAAGAAGTGCGATTGTTTATCTGCCATGATTATGGGCCCAACGGCAGGGCGATTGCATGGGAGACATCCATTCGCGAACAACGGGCAAAAAACATTCACGTGGGCGGAGATAAATCCCGCGATGAGTTCATTAAATTTCGCACAGAACGCGATGCCCAATTGGCCATGCCAAAATTGATTATTCCGTCATTACAGGTCAATATGCGCGCTGGTGAATTCCCTAGCGACGAAAATGGTGTACCTATGCTAAAAGTGCCGATCAACGGCTTGTGAGGGGCATATGCAAAACGAAGATCTCTTAATCCGCGACGATCAAGATGGGGTTGCGATTTTATCACTGAATGCGCCCAAGTCGATCAACGCTTTGTCTGAAGCCATGCTTCATGCCTTGTCCGAAAGCTTCGATAAAATTGCGCAAGACCGATCGGTTAAAGCGGTCATCTTACGGGCCACAGGCAATCATTTTTGCGCGGGCCACAATCTCAAAGAAATGTCGGCGCGTCGCGACGATGACGATGGCGGGTTCCAGTATTTCCAAGACCTCTTTGCCACATGTTCAGCGATGATGTTGCGTATTGTTCGCTTACCACAGCCAGTGATTGCTGAAGTAAAGGGCATTGCCACGGCGGCAGGCTGTCAGCTGGTTGGATCCTGCGATTTGGCGGTTGCATCAGAAGAGGCAAAATTTGCAACGTCAGGCGTTAATATTGGTTTGTTTTGCTCAACGCCAATGGTTGCCCTCAGCCGAAATGTGCCGCGAAAGCTGGCGATGGAAATGTTGCTTATGGGCGAGTTTTTGCCTGCTGCTCGTGTGGCAGAAATGGGTTTAGTCAATCGTGTCGTCCCGCTTGATCAACTGGAGGCGACGTCTATGGAAGTGGCCCGCATTATTGCGGATAAATCTCCGGCAGCCATTAAGATCGGGAAACGTGCTTTTTATGAGCAGGCAGAAATGTCGCTTGAGGACGCTTATAATTTTGCAGGCCGTGTGATGGCTGAGAATATGATGGCGCGGGATACGGAGGCCGGAATTGGTGCCTTCACCCGCAAAGAACCAATGCCAGAGTGGACTGGCGAATAAGGGGTGAGTTAGGAATGCCAAGCATGTATGAAGGTGCGGAGCTTGCAAAAAACACGGCAAACCACGCAGCCTTATCGCCCGTCTCTATTCTCAAACGTGTAGA
Organism: Hyphomicrobiales bacterium; assembly: GCA_039964305.1. Classification (GTDB taxonomy): domain Bacteria; phylum Pseudomonadota; class Alphaproteobacteria; order Rhizobiales; family JACESI01; genus JACESI01. Next base: position 13,979 of record JBDVXS010000144.1, on the reverse strand, counting down.
GCGCGTTCACCCAGAACTGCCCGCACAGATACATGGCACCATTCGCCGCAATTGGGGTGAGGTCGCTGAGCGCTGCAAAAGGCTCGCATCTGCCCTCGTCAAGCGTGGTGTGGGCAAGGGTGACACAGTGGCCCTCATTGCACCCAATATTCCTGAAGCGCTTGAATGCGCCTTGGCCCTGCCAATGATTGGGGCTGTTTTAAACGCCAACAATGTACGCCTTGATGCAAGCACCATTGCTTATATTTTAGATCACGGTGAAGCCAAGGTTGTATTGGTTGATACGGAATTTTCAGCCATGGCCAAAGAAGCGGTCGCGCAATCTGGCCGTGATCTTCTAATTGTCGATATTGAAGATACTGAAGGACCGGGCGGTTCGCGCATTGGATCGCTCACTTATGATGAGCTGCTTAGTGACGGCGACCCTAACTGGGGTTACAAACTGCCAGATGATGAGTGGGACGCGTTGGCGCTCAACTATACATCAGGCACTACAGGCCGCCCGAAAGGTGTGGTTTATTCCCATCGCGGTGCGTGGACCAATGCCGTCAACAATGTCGTCACATGGGAGTTGGCGCATCATCCTGTCTATTTATGGACCCTGCCTTTGTTTCATTGCAATGGTTGGTGCTTTCCGTGGACGATAACTCTGCTTGCAGGAACCCATGTGTTTTTGCGCGCGCCACGAGCAGATGCGATTTACGATGCCTTTGCTGATCACGGTGTAACCCATCTTTGCGGAGCACCGATTATCATGTCGATGATTTCTGGCGCGCCTGCTGGTGAGAAACGAGACTTCAATCAAAAGATCAAAATGATGACGGCCGCCGCCCCGCCGCCAGCTTCCGTTATCAAAGATATGGAAGCAATGGGTATTTCCGTCACCCATGTTTATGGTTTGACTGAGGTTTATGGCCCTGCTGTGGTCTGCGCTGAAAAACCAGCTTGGGCAGACCTGTCACTCGAAGATCAAGCCCAACTAAAAGCCCGCCAAGGGGTGGCGTATGAGCTTGAAGAAGATGTGCTCGTGCTGGACCGCGAGACTGGCAAGCCCGTTCCGTGGGATGGTGAAACGCTGGGCGAAATCGTCTTTCGCGGAAACATCGTTATGAAGGGTTATTTGAAGCAACCGGAAGAAACAGCCAAGGCGTTTAAAGACGGATGGTTCTGGTCAGGTGACATCGCTGTGCAACACCCAGATGGCTATGTTGAAATTCGTGACCGCGCCAAAGACATTATCATTTCTGGCGGCGAGAATATCTCCTCCATCGAAGTCGAAAAAGCACTCTATTCCCACCCTGCTGTTAGCCTTGTCGCCGTGGTTGCTATGCCTGACGAAAAATGGGGTGAAGTGCCTTGTGCCTTTGTGGAACTGGCAAGTGGGGCTGAGGCAAGTGAAGAAGAATTACTCGCCCATGCCCGTAACGGTCTAGCGAGCTTTCAACGGCCTAAGAAAATAATCTTCGGAGAGTTGCCAAAAACCACGACTGGCAAGGTTCGTAAGAATGAACTGCGTGATAGTGTGCGGTAGTTTTAACCACCATTTTGATTTTAAAGAGCAATCGACTAATATGTAGGTGGTGCTAGCATCCATTTTCATTGACAGTGTCAATGCAAGATGTTTGACAAAGATGGTTCATAGGGTGGTGAGTTATTTTTAGCTGCCTGACAGAGCGTTTGGAAAATAAAGGTCAGTTATTTGATTACTCCAGTCTTATTGTGCGGTGGTTCAGGAACGCGGTTGTGGCCGCTTTCTCGTAAGAGTTTTCCAAAACAGTTCACCGAGATTATGGGAACTGAAAGCCTTTTCCAAAGTTCGGTGCGTCGTGTGTCCGGTGAGGGTTACGAGCAACCCGTTATCATTACAGGGTCTGATTATCGTTTTGTCGTCAGCGAGCAGTTGAGCGATATCGGCATTGAAGACCGAACTGTGTTGATTGAGCCAGATGGCCGCAACACGGCGCCAGCGGTTTTGTCAGTTGCGCTTTATCTTGCGCAAAAAGACCCGAAGCAACTCATCCTTATCGCGCCCTCTGATCATGTGATTCCAGATAGCGAAGCTTTTCAAGCAGCGGTGAGTAAAGGCGTTGTTGAGGCCCAAAAAGGCAATCTTGTTACTTTCGGTATTCAGCCAGACCGCCCTGAAACAGGCTACGGTTATTTGGAGCTACCAAAAGCCGCCAATGGTGAAGCCCAGCCGCTGACCCGTTTTGTTGAAAAACCCGATCTTGAAACGGCGCAGTCAATGCTTGCCTCTGGCACGTATCTCTGGAATGCGGGTATTTTTCTGTTTACAGCGGATACAATCATCAAAGCCTTTGAACGCCATGCGGCCAATTTAATTGAGCCTGTTTCCGCATCCGTTAGAGACATGAAACCAGACCTCACTTTCTTCCGTCTTGGCGAGAAAGCATGGGCGGATGTCGAGAGCATTTCGATTGACTATGCTGTCATGGAAAAAGCTGACAATCTCAGCGTCGTCCCTTTCACAGGCAAGTGGTCTGATCTAGGCGATTGGACCGCTGTGTGGCGTGATTCTGAAAAAGATGATGCAGCAAATGCGCTTTATGGTGAAAGCACGGCCATTGACTGCGAGAACAGCTTGATCCGCAGTGAACATACAGATGTTGAAGTGGTGGGCATCGGCCTTAAAGATATGATGGTTGTGGCAACCAAAGATGCGGTTCTTGTGGCCGATAAATCTAAGGGGCAAGAAATCAAGCACGCAGTAAGTGCGTTAAAAGCCAAAGAGGCACCGCAAGCAGATAGTTTCCCGCGCGATAATCGCCCTTGGGGTTGGTTTGAAACACTTGGCACAGGAGAGCGCTTTCAGGTGAAGCGCATCGTTGTGAACCCAAATGCGGCCTTATCCCTGCAATCACATGTGCATCGTGCTGAGCACTGGATTGTTGTTTCGGGTACGGCGCGTGTGACCATCGGTGAAGAGGTCAAACTGATCAGCGAAAACCACTCGGTTTATATTCCACTTGGCGAGAAACATCGCTTGGAAAATCCGGGCAAAGTCCCAATGGTGCTGATTGAAGTGCAAACGGGGTCTTATTTAGGCGAAGATGATATTGTGCGTTATGAAGATATTTATGCGCGCAAGCAGGTCGACAAAAGCTAGCTGTTTTTAACCGCCAACCAGCGACTTCCAAAAGCCTTTCTTTTCTTCAGACACGTCGCCTTCGTTTTCTGCGTCGTCGTCACCAACCAAAACGGTATTGAATTCCTCAAAGAAATTCTTAGCCAGCTTTTTGGACGTGCTGACAATCAAACGGCTGCCCAATTGTGCAAGCTTGCCGCCAACATCTGCCTTAGCCGTATATTTAAGCAATGTACCGCCATCTTGTTCGATCAGCTCCACATCCGCCCCGCCTTTGGCAAACCCTGCCACACCGCCATTGCCTTCACCACTTAGGGAGAAATGAGCAGGTGCATCACTTGGGTCGAGGGTGACATCGCCTGTAAAATTAGCTTTTACAGGGCCAACTTTCAGCGTCACCTTCGCCGCCAATTCTGTGTCGCTTTCTTTGGTGAGTTCCTGACAGCCTGGAATACATTGCTTCAAAATATCTGGATCATTAAGTGCGGCATAAACCACATCGCGCGGTGCATTGATGAAGATTTTTTCTTGAAGTTCCATAATTTCCTCCTGTCAGCGTGTCTGCCTGCAAAACTCTACACGCCGCGTTTGTTGCCCCATAAGAGCACATGTAGTTGCGGTAGCATACGGGGACGATACCATTTGTCCTCAGTTGCTTTTTCCACAAGCCATAATAGCCGGTCTGTGACGTCTTCTAACGCTACCGCTGTATCAGGATCAACCTGCGTATTGCCCGGCTGAAGATAGAGCGGCATGTCTGGAAAACGGGCGGCGGCCTCTTTCGCCCATGCATAATCAATATCATCGAACACTACGATTTTCATCACGACATTGGGGCCATCACCCGCCGCCGACACGCATTTTTCAAATATGTCCCAATCCACAGTCTCACCACTAGAAGGTGGTTTTGGACTAAGCACCAGCGTATCAAGATCTGCAAACCAATCGCGCGCAACTGAACCTTGGGTTTCGCAGGCAAAGCGATAATCTTCGACTTTTCCAAGAGCGATCAGACCTGAAAAATCTTGAATGGCCGGATTGCCGCCAGAAAGTGAAATCACCAAAGGTACATCACCGGAAAGGCGTTTGACCTCTGTCCATATGTCTTGGCTGGACATGGGCAGCCAGTCTTTGCGAAATGCGCTATCCACCGCATGCAGACTGTCACACCAGCTGCACCGATAATCGCACCCGCCCGCACGGACAAAGACTGTCGGTTCACCAATCAGCGAGCCTTCGCCTTGTATTGTTGGTCCAAATATCTCGGCAATGCGCAAAACCATAATCAGTCCATCGGCTTGTATTCAGCCCATGTTTTGGGCGTTTCGGACACGGCGACAGAAGTTGTCTCAGGCCATCTAGCCTTGCACCAATCATAAAGGTGCTTGGCAATGTTTTCGGCGGTCGTATAGACATCAAGCACATCGTTCAAATGACGATGGTCGAATTCTGTGTCGATATACTCTTTAAGGGGCTTCAATTCTGCATAGTCTCGCACGAATCCATCGTCATCAAGGTTCGCTGCTGAAAGTTCGACAATGACGATATAATTATGGCCATGAATGCGCGCGCACTGATGGTCATCAGCCAAATGAGCAAGTTGATGAGAGGCGGAGAAATGGAATTCTTTCTTGATGCGGAACATCATCAAGCCTCCTTACGGTTGGTGGCTTCGCGCCAAAAATTGGGATCTTCATAGCGTGTTGGGTCTTCGACATTGGCAAGGTGAAAGGCCTCACGCCGTTCAACACAGGTGCCACAGCGCCCACAATGAAGCGCGCCGCCTTTGTAGCAAGACCACGTCTCTTCAAAAGGGGTATTGGCTTTTGCCCCTTCAACAACAATGTCTGCCTTAGAGCGGTGCACGAAAGGCGTGTGAAGCGCGACATTGGCATAGCCGTCTAGGGCAAGGCGTTGCATGGTATCAAAGGCTTCTGTGAAGGCTGGGCGGCAATCTGGGTAGATGAAGTGGTCACCACCATGAACGGCTGTTGCGACCGCGTCATCTTGATTGGCGGCAGAAATGCCGTAAGCGATGGTCAGCATGATAGCGTTGCGGTTTGGAACCACCGTTATCTTCATCGATTCTTCGGCATAGTGTCCATCAGGCACATCAATATCTTCTGTTAGTGCCGACCCAGAAAGGGAGGCGCCAACGGGGCCAATATCAATGATATGATGGGGAACACCCAAGCGCTTTGCGCAAGCTTGAGCATAATCCAATTCTTTTTGATGCCTTTGCCCATAGTTAAATGAGGTCAAGCGTGACAGGTTTCCCTGTTCAGCAATCATGTGGGCAAGCGAGACGGAATCCAGCCCGCCGGAGCATACGACGTTCGTTTTCATTATCCTGTGTCCTTGTTTTGTAAACCGGGTAGGCTGCGACCGGTGCCAGCGATATACTAGAATGCAGAGGTGAGATCAACTAATTGCGATCTAGGCTGTTTATTGCGAGGTTGCCAATTTCGTAGCATGGACAATCAGAAAATCTCAGAACTTTTGCTTCTGATTGCAGCTAAAGATGGACTGTCGACTATCGCTGAACTATACCTCCTTTTGATATTTGAAATGAAGGCCTCTCGTTATTGATAAAATGACCGAGTTCACTTCATTGCCCGTTGGATAGAAAATAGGGTTTTGGAAAAATGGAAATCAAAGGATTTTTGCCAGACCCGGTTTCTCAATTTGATAAATTTAAGGCCACACCACAATCAACCAAACAGGTAGCGCTTGATCTAACAAAGCAGCAGCTACAATTGATTTTGGTGAAACAATTGTGGTGGCCGATCTCGCAACCAACGGCGATCAAAGCTGTCTGGCTATTTGTCGGTCGCACCATGCCTGATGTTCTTGACTGTTTTTCAGATAAGTTAGATGAAGCGAAAAAATCCAACATTGATTATGCGATCTTACTGCTAGATAAAAGCTCGCCGTCTTCATCTGAATCGCGTAGCGACGCATCGGATGTGAATGTTGATGATTGTCAAAAAGTCTTCTCAACCGAAATCGATTTTCCAGAAATTCATTGGTTGCAACTAGGCGGTAAAGAAGTTTTCGATAAAGAGAGTAAGCAGATTACATCCACATTGGATGGCAAACTTTCTGCGCAACCCTGTAACTTTTGGAATGGTGACCCGCACGGTGTTTGTGAACACCTTGAGCAGCTTATCTTCTTCAAAGAGGTTTTGCTCAAAAGGGCGAGGCTATCTTGTATTGTTGGCGTTAGTAACTGGAAGTATCGGGGTTTACGCCCCTTTTTTGAAGGCCCAAACAGTGATGTGATAAGGGCAAAGGACTACAAGCCTCTTAGAGATTGCCGCTATATATTTTGGGGCGCTGTGCCTTCAAATTTCGATAAAAGCCAATTGCTTGAAGGGAGCCAAATGCTCCTTTTAGAAGATGGTTTCATCCGATCACTTGGCCTTGGCTTGTTGGGAGAAGCGCCGCTTTCAATAGTTGGCGATGATGACCATCTTTATTTTGATGCGCGTGGTGAAAGCCGTTTAGAGAACATTTTGCAAAATACCAGCTTTGATGAAAAGCTCATCAACCGAGCGGCAGAGTTACGGCAAAAAATAATTTCGACCCGTTTGTCGAAATACAATCTCCAAAAGAAGGGTGTTGAAGAGTTAGCCCTGATAGAGGGGCAACATAAAATTTTGGTGGTGGGTCAAGTTGAAAATGACAAATCTATTGAATTTGGTGGTGCGCAAATCAAGAAGAACAAGGAGCTGCTAAAGACCGTTCGGCAAGCATATCCTTCGGCTTATATAGCTTACAAACCTCACCCAGATACTTTGACGGGTCTGCGGCCTGGCCTCATTGATGATCAAACCATTGCCGAAAACTGCGATCAATATCTGACCAACTATGACATTATTGATGCAATAGAATGGTGCGATACGGTTTGCACGATAACGTCTTTGACAGGTTTTGAGGCTTTGATGAGAGGAAAGCATGTTGTTTGTTACGGCCACCCGTTTTATGCGGGATGGGGTTTGACGGATGATGTTTTTCCTATTTCGCGAAGAACAGCGACGCGCACGATGGATGAGCTTATTGCTGCGGCTTTGATTTTATACCCTCAATACCTGCACCCTCCCACACAATTGCCTTGCACGCCTGAAGTCTTGATTGATTGGCTTGTTGAGATGAAGCAGAAAAAACCGACTTTGTGGGGGATCGTTGGCCAGAAAATTACGATGATTGAAAGATATGTCCTTCTTTCTTTAGGATCGGCTTTCGATGGTTTGCGCCGCTTTGCAGGGAAAATTTCTGGTAAGTAGCGGTCTCGTTTTGAACCGCACGGCGATAAATACTAACTTACTCTCACAAAGAAAAATTGAGTCTAATGTCTGCAGCCTTTGAACAAGCTGGAGAAAATCCATGGACGATCAGACACCTAAACTTTCTCTGCCCTTTATTATGCCATTGACCTGCTCCCAATAAATTGGACCATTTGATGTTGGAATTTTTCAATTATGATCCTGTTTTTGGGATAAGGAGAGTTTTATGAAGGCATCTAAGTTCAGTGAATCGCAGATCGCATTTGTGTTAAGCAGGCTGAGGGCGACGCGACTGTTGCCGAAGTCTGTCGCAAGGCTGGTATTGGTGTCGCAACGTTTTACAACTGGTGGAAGAAGTATGCTGGTTTGATGCCATCGGAGATAAAGCGGTTAAAACAACTCGAAGATGAGAATAATCGACTTAAGAAAATCGTTGCGGATTTATCGCTCGATAAAGCGATGCTGCAGGACGTTTTGTCAAAGAAGTTTTGAAGCCTGCCTCTCAGCGATGCGAGCATCGCCTGCTGGCCAATGGTATCGCAAACGCGCGTTGGTTGACGAAGTACGAGAGGTTTGGAAAGTCTCAATTCGCAAAGCTTGCTCTGCTTTGTGTGTTGAACGTTCGCTCTATTCGTACAAATCCAAACGTGGCGATCCATTGGCTGGCAGGCTTTCACAGGGTAATTGCCGAGAGGCAGGCTGCCCTAAAACTGCGAATTAAAGAGATCTGTGAGACGCGTGTACGGTTTGGATATCGACGCATACACGTGCTGTTACGGCGCGAAGGCTGGGCCGTGAACCAGAAACGAATTCGGCGTCTTTACAATGAGATGGGACTACAACTGCGTAACAAAACACCCAAGCGTCCTGTAAAGGCAAAGCTGCGTGATGATCGTATGGACGCTACACATACAAACCAAGTCTGGGCTATGCGATGCCACGGCAGGCGTTGCATACAACGCCGAGAGGGGATTTTGTGCACGATCAACTGGCTACCGGTAAGAAGTTACGCATATTGACGATTGTGGTTACGTTCTCACGTTACTCACCAGCAACAGATCCGCGCTTGAGTTACAAGGGCGAGGATGTGGTTCAAGCCCTTGAGCGTGTCTGTCGCAAGACCGGCTACCCCAAACGATCAGAGTCGATAACGGTAGCGAATTTATCAGCCGGGATATGGATCTGTGGGCATATACCAACGACGTCATTTTGGACTTCTCGTGCCCCTTTGCCCGGCAGGTGATGCGTGCATCACCGAGAGGAAGGCAAACCTACTGACAATGCCTTCATTGAAAGCTTGGCCCTGACGGTGATGCAAGCATCACCTATCGGCAGTGGTAGAGACTACAATACCGTTCGACCCCACAGTGCAGTCGGCAACAAGCCGCCGACATCACTGATAAACTGCTCAGAAGGCACAAAAGCCGCATGAGCAATAACCTCGGAAAATACTCCAGCCGGGTGGTCTAAATTTGGGGAGCAGCTCAGTCCTAAAAAGGGAGCACGTCGGGTGGGATCACTTCACACATGACAAATGAAGCTGGTTCTAGTAGTGTTGCCGATCTAGAGGCATTGTTCGGCACGCATCTGCTTTTAAGATTTGTTCAAAACATTGATTTAAAGAAGAAAAAATGTATATTTTAAAATCATTAATTAAATATATCTATCGATTGATAAAGTATTTAATGCGGCCGTATTTTTTTTTAAAGCGATATGTATTAAAAATTTACTTTAAAATCCGTAGTAAAAAAAATATTAAATTAATAATTATAAAATTACGTAAAAAATTGACGCATGATAGGGTAAAAACGATAGATGATAGAGTAAAAACGATAGATGATAGAGTAGCAGCGATAGACGAAAAATTAACAAATATACAAAATCGGGAAGTTATTCTTGGAAAAATGCATGAAAATATTCAGCTAATTAGTATAAAATTAGATAAAAAATTGATGGATGATAGAATAACAACTATGCAAAATCGGGAAGTTATTCTTGAACAAATGCATGATGAATTTAAAAATAAAAATAAAATTTTTATAAATTTGAAAAAAGATGTGCAAAGTGTGCAAAAAAGTGTGCAAAGTGTGCAAAAAGACGTGCGAAAAACTTATGCAATTGCCAATCAATTGCCTTCTGATATTTATAATGCCCATACTATTAGTAAAACCCTCGAGGATGTCAGCTTTGTATCGCATCTCTCCACGACCTTTTCTATCTCTACATCATTCGCTGCATATTTACTGCAGTATGTAAGAAAAAATAAAATTTCTTCGGTAATTGAGTTTGGGTCTGGTCTATCGACCAAAATACTCGCTGAATTGTTTTCGAATAATAAGGGTAGATTGGAGAGTTATGATTTCGATCCAGCCTATATTGAAGGTTGCACTGCAGATGGAACGAGCATTGGGGCTGTAAAAATGGCGACTTCAAATACGATTGAAAACCTTAACTACGATATATTTGATTTAGTTTTTATCGATGGGCCAAGCACAATTTCTAATCCGACTGCTGGTTTAGACCTATTTAGTCAGCATGCTTCTGCTATCGCAAAGTGTTCACACATAATAGTAGACGACTGTCATAGACCGGCAGAAATAGAATTATGTGAACTAATATGCTCAAAAAATGTGGATTTAGATTTAGAATTTGTGCGGTTTGGCAATAAGTGTGCTGGAATTCTTGAACAGAAAAGGAATTTTAGCGATGATAACTAACGTGTTTTAGTATGGTGTCATAGATTCAAACAAAAATTCAGACTCAGAGAGAAATATGCCGAGCACTATCGTAAATGTTGATGACTCCGAATTTGATGCTCGTGATCAAGTTTCGTTATCGGAACAAGTTATTTCTGCTGGAGCGACGTTAATTAGCGGTGAGGTAACGTCATCAGAGATAAACGCAGCTTTGCCATTGGTTAATAGGCACTGGCTGCATTCATATATTCGTTCGGGCTTCGATATAAGAGAGCTAAACAAGCTATACTCGCAAAAGTTTGGAGAGCGAGATTTGAAATTTTTCCATTTAATTTCACAGTGCGATTTTTCAGTTTCTGAGCCATTATGGCTTCTATGGAAGGTGAAAATACGAAATTTTTCAGGCACTTTGAACGAGAATGATGATCTAACCAACCTTTTGAAGGTTGTTAATTCTGAAAGAGTTTTAAAAGGCGGAGGGCTTAACGAGCTAGTGACCGGCCTTATGTTACTTGAAAATTGGGAAACATTTATTGAGGTAATCGACAAAGAAATAAAACACTTTGAGGTAGTTAATACAAATTTTGCAGTGACGCTAATCAAGTGCTTAACTCGCCTTAAGCGTCAAGACTTGATAAAGAAGATATCGGGTGATGGAGCAAGGTTGCGGGAGATCCAGCTGAAGTTGCTTGATTTTGTTCCTGCGAAATTTGAGCGCACTCACTTAAGTGTGGCGAAGGCTATTAGTAGCCAATTAATTGGAACGCCAAGTCATGATGTATTGCTAAATTACACGGACAACCTGATGGATTTGAGTTTTGGTCGAAGAAGTCAGTTTGATATTAGGCACGATAGGAAAAAACTATCAAAATTTCAGCACGAAATTGTGTCCGCCGCGCGCAAAGGCAATAGCTTTTCATTGATTAGGTTGGGAGATGGTGAAGCTTATGCCACTCATTTACATAGCGCGAAAGTGGAGTTTAGTATTAAAGAAATTCATTGGTGGGGAAAAAATCTTAATTACGTTGAACGTTCCAAAATAATAGGGGCAGTTCGTACCGCGGTCCGAAAGGCGAACGCGCTCGGGATTCCTTCTTATTATAGGGTTGCACGAGATATAAGGTCGACTGATACTCTGGCTGAACTGCGAAGACCGATACAAGATTTACGATCAGTGATGGAGTGGGCCGCATCTGAATCAGATCGGTTGCGTTGTGAGACCTTACTAGAAGATAGATGCCATCAATGGATTTTTACAAGAAAATTTATTGACGAGCTAAATGCTGTAGCTAAACGTACTTTTGTAATTAGTTGCTGGAATGAGGATCAATTACTAGCGAAATTGCCGACTGGTTGTTTGTTGCGCCAAGTCCCAGGCCAACAAAAAGTGGCAAAACTTGAGGATGGCACGCTGGCAGATTCATACGGCGAACACGTGAATTGGGTTCGTGAAAATGTGCAAGTAGGAGACGTTGTTTTGGTGGCAGCGGGGCTTTTAGGAAAAATTTTAATTGCCGAAGCAGCCGAAACTGGGGCAGTTGCTTTGGATATTGGAAGCGCACTAGATTATTTAGTGGGCAGACGCACTAGGAATCCGGCAGATTAAAATGGCAAAAATATCTCAGATTGGAAATGGCTCATGTGAGCTAGCTTTGGTTCTGTTTGAACGTTCGGTCATCAAAAGTGTACGACAGGCGGAGGACACCTACCTATTTGGTGATAATTTCAAAGATAATGTTCCCTCATCGAGTGCAAGGTTAACTTTATGGTTTTTGGAGTTAGTAACGTATTCTGCAAATAAAAATAATATAAGTTTACAAATATTTGACGGACTTCACGATTCTATTCATGATTCTTTAAAGAGAACTAAACCGAAATTTATCTTACCAATTTGCTTGGCAAGTAAGACGAGTATTGAATTCATAAAATATATTTTAAGCGGGAAATCAGTTAATATCGAAAGCGTTATTTGGGGAACTGAAGTAAGTTTTGATAATGAATTTAGAAAAGGGACTTTTTCGGAGCTAGAACTGGAGAAGATATATACTAAAAGCTCGATACTTCGGCATACAGCCAGGACTGAAACCGCTTTGCTAAGCATGCCATGGACATCGAAAAGCAGGCAGTTTGAGTTTTCACTCTCCACGAATGGTATAGAAAACAAGCTACCTTCCAATAATTCCTACAGAGAAGCGAAAGTTGTGATGGTTTTAGGTCCCGAGGGCCGTAAGACAAAAAATAACTTGGGTACAATTGCTGCAGTTCGCAGTATTAGTCACAATCTTGAACTTGAAGTAGTGGTTTTCAAACCCCCATATAACGTAAAGAATTTATGGGCGGAGCTTTTGACAGCCAAATACTGTGTTTTCTTGTCTGAGGGCGAAACATTCTCGTACGTTTATCATGATGCAATCGTGTTAGGCGCTCTAACCATAAGGTTGCAAAAGCTTTTTGAAATGCACCAAGATGTTGCACGCGAAACAATTGTTGTTGGGTCAGTAATCGGATGCGAACCGGCGACGTCAAGTATTGATGGTGTTAATGAAATTTTGTCATCTCTTGAACACGACACAGTCCGTCGAAGAGAATTATTAGAAATACAAAAAGCGTATATTGATCGGCTTACCGGTCTAGCCGCTAACTCAGAACGCCTTCTGGCCATCATGAATAAGCGCCCACTGGAATGTGGAGTGGCTGAGGTCAGCTTGTTCGGAGGTGATATCAAGCTGAAAAACGAAAACGATGAGGTAGTTTATGCGGCGTCAAGTCATTCGCTTGCGGCTGTAAATGGTTTGCTGCTATCGTTACGCTCGCTCCATATTGGAGATGTCTCCATTATAGCAGGACCGGAAAATACCGTGGAAGAGGTGATTCATAAGATTGGTACGTTCCAAGAACTCAGATATCACAGCATTACCCAAGTTAACAGAACCCCATGAATTATTGAAAGAAATTAGATCATGTTGACAAACCCCTGTGAAGTGCGCCGGTTTCGCCAGAGACTATTGCTGCTCTGACATCTGATTTTTCCTCTATTTGGGATTGTAGTTTTGCTCGCTATCCTAATGCTGGGAGAAGGAGTAAAAGCGATGAAGGCATTAAGGTTCACGCACGCACAGAAGGGGTTCATCGTCAGCGCTTCGAAAGCCTCGCCCATGCAAATCAAACAATTGGAATTTGGATACAGTTCTACAACCACAAACGCCCGCATCAAGCGCTTGCAATGCGGACACCAAACGAGGCATTCAAATTAGTAGCGTAAACTGGGCAGATTCAGCTGGGTCGATACTTTTTCCCTTATGGGTTCGCTGAACCTGCTCTCGTCATCTTTGGCTGATGTTACACTAATGGTAATTCGTTAACATCGCTGACAAGATTTTAGCCGGCCACGATCCAGAATTAAAGTCGGCACATTCTCCAAATGTTACACATTGCCGGATAAGTGTCGCATCCGTCTTGGTGCAAATATCATGATTTACGCACCACCTATCTAATCCCAGTAATTCCGGGGCTTTCATGCGGTGCAAAATTTAACTCGATTCTGCTACACTGATATGGATGAAATATGGATATGTTCACGTCAGCGATCTAAGCCAAAAACCCAACCGCCCAATTGCCGCTCTGATCGCCGAAGGCTGCGATCGGAAAAACATATTTGTCGATAAGGCCTCAGGAAAGTATCTCAAAGCTCGTCCAGAACCTGAGAAGGTGATTGATCGCCTGGGAACTGATGATGTGTTGTAGGTCGCAGAATGGAACAGGTGACCTGCTCCCAATAAATTGGACCATTTGATGTTGGAATTTTTCAATTATGATCCTGTTTTTGGGATAAGGAGAGTTTTATGAAGGCATCTAAGTTCAGTGAATCGCAGATCGCATTTGTGTTAAGCA